>CANREX010000163.1 GCA_947629735.1 uncultured Clostridia bacterium | reverse complement strand
GGAGTCACCGCCGCCTTCTCCGCCGGAGCTGCCGCCACCGCCGGGGCCTTCTTCTCCGCCGCCACCGCCGCCTTCACCGCCGCCGTGGTCGGGATCATCGGGGTCGTCGGGATCTGTGGGATCGGTACTGCCCGCGGAAAGGTCGGGATCGAGGTTAGCCTTAACTATCCAGAAGTCGCAGGTGAGCTCAGGTGTTTCATCGGGCGGGTTATCCACGTCGTACGCAAACGTGTAGTTCGTGCTCGTGAGCGAAACGGCTTCCGCCTTGTAAGGATCTTCGCCGTCATTGACCTTTATCTGCTGACCGGTTACGACGACGTCAACCTTGCCCTCGTCGCGCTCGACGAGATTGGTGACTGTCGCCTTGGGCGCTTGCTCTTTGCCCGTGTAAGGCAGCTTGGTTTCGCCCCATTCGATGAGAGCGAGCTTGGGATTTATCTTGAACCAAGTGTATTCTTCCGCCGCGCCCGTCACGGTGTAGTTGTCGTTGGATATCGAAGTTATCTCCGTCTTGATGCTGTTTGCCGCGTCGATAACTTGCTTTACGACTATCTCGCAGGTATCCTTTTCGCCCGTGAGAACGTTGACGACAAGGCAGTCCTCCTGCGCGGTCGCCGTGGGTGCGTGACCTCCGCCGTCGTAAGTGAATTCCTTATTCGTCCAATCTATTTCAAGCACTTTCTGCTTTATCGTGAAATCTACGAAGGTGTCCTTGCCGCCCTCTACGGTGTAGCGCTCGTCGCTTACGCTTGCGACGCTTGCAACGTATTCGCCCGCGTTGACCTGATCGTCGGTCAGATTGAGCGTTACGTCGTCGCCGTTGACGCCGTTAAGCAGAGAGGCTTTCGGGTTGTGTTTCTGACCGTCGTAAGTGAACTCCGTATTCTCCCAATATACTTCTATCGGGCGGGGTTTGATTACGATTACCTGCTCTACTTCCGCAGCGTTGTAATTCTTGGTTTCGGCTATGACCGCCTTTACGGTGACTTCGCCGACGCCCTGCGTTGTGAACAGATTGCCCGCGCCTATCGTGGCTTTGTCGCCGCCGACTTCGATGGTGTAAACGACCGTCGCGCCGCTGTCGTTGCCGCTTACGGTGAGCGTGAAGTTGTCGCCGTAGATAACTTCCTTTGTGTCTATGGAAATTTCCATATCCGCGCGGATTATGTTGAATTCTATATATCTCTGCGCTTCTGCCGAAATTTCGTAGTTGGGATTGGTAACGCCTGCCGCTTCCGCCGTCCAAGGATTGTCGGGGTCGTTGACGTTAGCCTGACCGCCCTCTATGACTATGTCGCACTCGTCGTCGCCGATAAGACCTACCGCCTTTGCGGAAGGATGCTGTATGTGTCCGTTGTAGACAAGTTCGAGGGTGTCTTCATCCCATTCTACCGTTATGGGAGCGGGATTTATAGTGAATTCGTGTTGCAGGTTCTCGCCGCCGTCGAGCGTGTAATTCTCGTTGTCCTTTATGGACATCGCCGTGGCGGTGTGGTTGCCGCGGTTCTTTGTGCCGAGGACGACTACCGTTACTACGTCGTCGCCGCAGACGTTCTGCACGGTCGCGGTGGGAGCTTGATCTTCTCCGTTGTAGGTGAATATCAGGTGATCCCAATACAGCACTACGGGTAACGGGGTTATCGTGAACTGCATTCTGCCGAGGTCGGAGCAGACGTAGTCGGCGTCGTCAAACGTCGCGTATGCAACGTATGTGCCGACGGTTATCGCTTCCGCTTCCTCCAACTCGCCGCTATCAAGCACTTTGTACGTCTTGACGCCCGTTATCTTGACCTCAGCGCCCTCGGGCAGATCCTGTATGGACTGCGCGGAAGGACCCTGCGCCTGACCGTTGTAGACGTAACTATCCTCTCCGTCCCAATTGACTTCCACTTCGCGAGGCTTGATTTCAAGCTCTTTGGTGGCGACAGAAGGAACGTAGTTGCCGTAATTCTGCTTGGTTTCGATTCTCAGTTCTACCGTACCCGTGTGCAAGCCGCTTATGACGTACTTGCCGTTCACGTTTGCAAGCGTTGCGTAGACGTTGTACGCCTCTTGCATCGTTATCTCGATTTCGAGAGTGTCGAGACCGGAGACGTAAACCTTGCTGCCGCTCGTATCGGTGTAGTAAACCCTGATTTCCACCTGCTCGTCGCCGACGTGAATGAATTCGGGGTCTATCTCTATGGGCATCGTCGCCTGTACTACGGGTACTCTTATTACCTTATGAACGGCTTCATAGTTCTTGGTCGCGGGGATGTCTATCGTGAAGTTGACCGCACCGAGACTGTATGCTATGTATGCGCCGTCCCTGACGACGAGGTCTTTTGCCGCAAGTCCGTCTATCGGGCTCGCAGAAAGCGTGTGCTTTGCGCCGCTGTCGTTGCCCGTTACTTCGGGAACGTAAGGTATGGCAAAGTACATCTCGCTCTGTTTCAAACCGATATCGAGCCGGGCTCTCTGTATAGTGAATGTCGGGAAGTACGCGTCGTCGCTGTCGAGGCGGTAATTGCTTGCGGATACGCCCGAAAGCACTATGCCGAGGTCGTATGCGCCCGCGTCTGTCCAAGCCGCCGTGCGCTTAGCCGTATCCCAGCCCGCGAAGCCCGCCGCATAGATATTGAGCGTGAGTTTTGTCTTGTCGCTTTCGATTATGTTGGATACTTCCGGCAATGCGGGAGACTGCTCCTCGCCGTTATAAACCGTCGTGAGCTTATCGCCCCAATCGAGGGTGAGCAATCTCGGCTTTATGGTAAGTTTCGCCGTGATTGTCGTATCCTTGAAATAATCCGCGCCCGACGTCTTGACGGTGATGTTGACTTCACCGACGCCCGTCGCCTTTAAAAGTCCGCTCGAATTCATGCTGACGTTGCCCGTGCCGAGGGTCGTAATAGACCACTGCATGGTGAGATTTGACAGCACGTCCTCGGGATAACCCGTAAGTTTGAGCTGGACTTCATCGCCGTAGGTGACTTCGCCCGGGGTTATCGTGGCTTTGAGTTCGCCCGCGACGCAGGTTATTTCCTTCGTCGCTTCGGACTGCTTGTAGTTTGCGGTTGCGCCCGCCACTACCTTGACGGTAACGGTTACGGGACGGTCTTTATCGTATCTGAGGAACTTCAATTCGCCCGTAGCTACGTCTATTTCCGCGTCATCCGTGGCGTTCACATTGTTGCCGTTTTCGCCGACAATGTAGTATTTGAGGTCGCCGTTTTCGATATTGCCCGTAACCTCTATCTGGGTGGGCGTGAGGTAATACGCTTCCTCGGTGGTTATCTTGAAGTCGGGACGAGCCGCCTTGTAGACCATGAAGTCGTAGCTGCGGTTTTCTTCCGACTCGGGAAGCGTGTAGTTGGAGTTCGTCATGGCGAACGCCGTGGCGGTGTGATAGCTGGGTTCGCTCGCCGCGACCTGCTTGCCGCTATACTCAACCGCGCAAGTATCGATTACGTTGGTGAGCACGTTGAAGCACAGCATATCTTCTTTGACTTTCGCGATAGGTCCGTGAGAAGTCGTACCGTCGTATACGCAGATGGGGTTGCCGTCTTCGTCGCTTACAGTGCCGCCCTGACCGTCGTCGTGCTCTTCCATAGTCCATTCTATATCGATGGGCTTGGGTGCGAGAGTCGCGAGGACTATCTTGGGCTCTATCGTGCCGTCCTTCCAGCAGTAGTCGCCTTGGAGACCGAACTCTACCGCGTAATTCGTGGCGTTGACCGCCTGTATCGTGGCTTTGTTCTGGTCGTGTTCGTCTTTGACGAGCTTGACGTTGTTATCCAAATCTTCAACGGTGACCTTGGTGAGGTCGATATCGACAATTATATCTTGCCAATCGCCGTTGTAGACGTTGGGAGTTTCAAGACCGTGAGGCTCGGGGTCGATCTGTATGCCGAGCGTAGCTTCCGTTGCGGTTACATCTTCGGAGACGGACGCGGATACGGTGTAAACGCTTCTGTCCGAAGTGAAGAACTTGTTGGGAAGTTTGTTGTTGAACATGCCGTAGCCGCTCGTGAATTTGCCTGCGTCGTCGCGGTAAACGCCGATAGACGCGGGGTGTTCACCTTCCGTGAACTCGGATATGACTTTGAGCAGCCTCGAAGAGGTCGTGAAATATATATTTATGTAAGTTGCGGAGTCTTCATGCGCCTTGCTGCCCGCGTTGGTCGGGCTTACGGTGGTGTTTTCGATAATGCGCGCGCTGCCGCCTACTCCGAGCGAGCCGGAAGCATAAACGCGTATGCCGTTCACGCCTTGGTTGCCCGAAATTTCACCGCCGTCGATTATGACGTCGCCCGTGTCGGACACGAATATCGCGCCGCCGCCTTCGGTAAGGGCAGACGATGCAGTCGCCTGATTGCCCTTAATTTCACCGCCGTGGATTTCCACTTTGCCGCCCGCGTAAATTGCGCCTGCCTGTGCGGCTTTGTTGCCCGAAATTTCACCGCCGTTCATCACGAGGTAGGTATCCGTGCCCTTGTTGACGAATATCGCACCCGCGCTCGAACCGACGTTATTGGTAAGTTCCGAACCGTATTCCATGGTGAAACGACCGCCGACTGCGACGTAAACGCCGCCTATCGTACCGGTGTTTTCTATTATCTGACCGCCGTTGAAGTTGAATTCGCCTTTAAGATATACGGCGCCGCCGCCATTATTGCCCGAATTCTTCTGAATGACGCCCTTTTCCATGGTGAACGAACCGCTCGAAGATACGTAGACCGCGCCCGCATAAGCTGCGGTGTTTGTATCTATGTAAGCCGTTTCGCCGTCCATTACGAACTCGCCCGCGACGTATATTGCGCCCGCGCTGTTGTCCGCTTCGGTCTTGTTACCCGTTATCTTGCCGCCCGTGAACGTCAGCTTGCCGTCTGCATTGACGACGATAGCCGCGCCCGCCGAAGCGCTCGACGTGTAGCCGCCCGTAATCTGAGGCGTGTTGCCGTCGCAGCACTCGTACTCAATGCTGTAAGCCGCCGCGCCGTTTCTTATGGTGAGCTCGCCGTCGACGATTATGACAGAGCCGTTCTTCCGCGCCGCGGTAAGATTTCTGCTGAGCGTATGCCCGTTGAGGTTGATGACTATCTTCGCGCCCTCGGGAACGTACAGCGCGCCTTCATAGTACGCGTCGCCCGTGCCGAACGAAGTGCCGTAGTTGTCGTCCGCGTCCGCTATCCAGCACTCATAGAGCGTGAACTCCTGCTCTTCGCCTTCATTTTTGAGGCTCAGATCGACCGCGTACTGCCAATTCACCTTGCTGTCAAAGCTGTTGACGACGATTTCCTTGTATTCTTCAACCATTTCGGCGGTGCTCATGAATACAGGGGGCTCTTTGGAGACGAATATCGATTCCAGAGGATCGCTGTCGTTGCCCTGATATCTGCCCCAACCGTCGGTCAGAGTGCCTACGCCCTCGCGGGAGTACGCTATCTTCGCGCCCTCGTTGAGCGTGCCGATTATGTGGATAAGGTCGCTTTCGTCCTGCAACTTTATGCCGACGCTCGCCGTCTGCTGTTCGCTGTAAATGTAGGCGTTTGCCGCCACGTTTATGAGCGAATGGCTGTTGTTGCTTACAAAGACGTCTGCGAGCTTGTTTTCGGTTATCTGTCCGTCGGTGACGTTGAGCGCGCCCGAGCTGACATACACGCCGTACAGCGAGTTATCGGTTATCTTGCCCGCCCACTGCGTGCCGTATACAAAGCCGTCGGTGACGTCCGCGTCCGCCGCAGTCCTGAGCTTGCCGCCTATGTAAACCTGTGCGTCGCTGCGGGTGATATAAATGCCGTAGCTGCCGCCCGTTATCGAGCCTTCCTTGCCTTCCGAACTGTCGATTATCTGCAATGTGCCGTCAACGACAATTACGGGGTTATAAGTCGGATATTGACTGTCGAGAGCCTGATTGTGCTTTCTGTCTATCTTGTGTCCCGCGAGGTCGAGAATGACCTTTGCGTATCTGGGAACGTACAGCGCGCCGTAGCGATATGCCGTGCCGTTAGTGCCGAACACGGTGTTATACGCGCTCGACGAATTGCTGTTGCCCGCTTCCCAATCGGAGAGAAGCTCGAACTTTTCGGGCGTGCCTGTACTCAAACTCGTCTGAACGGCGAACAGCCAGTTATCCACGTTGCTGTTGGAAAGTATAGCCGCCTCTTTCTTATCGCCCGTGCCCGTAGCCTTTACCATGTACGCGCTGTCGTAGGACTTGAAGCGCGTTGCGGGGTCGGTCGTCGGGTTGTACTTGCCCCAACCGTCCGTGAGAGTGCCTATCTGATTCCTGTAAACGATTATATTCGTATATTCCGCATTGGTATCGGTGGTCATCTTGGAACCGATATGCAGCTTGTTGTAGTTGGTATTCGTGGGATAATAGAAGTAGATGTCTCCCTTTGAGCCGTCCTGAGGATAGGTGTTGTCCTTGAACTGCGCCGTTCCGCCGATGGTAACCTGGCAATACATTATGAACAAGGCGTTCGCACCCTTGGATGTGGACTGGTTGCCCGTGATAAGACCTGCTTCTATATCCAACTTGCCGTTTTCGGCGTAAATGCCGCCCGTCCACGACGTGGAATAGCCGCCCTTGATGACGCCCTGTCTGATATGACCCGTGGAATCGGGACTTGCAGTGCTGTCGATTATTGTGAGCTTGCCGAGCACGTAGAATACGTAGCCTCTGCTGTACGCCTGTGAGCCGTCTGCAAGCGCCCTGTCTATCGTATGACCGTTGAGGTCGAGAACGACGTCTGCGTTGCTCGGAACATACAATGCGCCGTAGTAGTAGCCCGTGCCCGAGCCGAACGTCGTGCCGTCCGAACCGCCCTTTTCAGCCGTCCAGTCTTCATACATCGTGAAGGTCTTTTGCTTTTTCTCGCTCATGCTGGCTGCGACGGTGTTGGACCAGTTGGTCTGGTTATCCGTACAAACGAGCACGGCTTCCTTGACGTTATCCGCCGTTTTATCCGCCATTCTGTAAGACTTGGGAACGTCGCTTACGAATACTTTCAATACATCGTTCAAACCGTTGGTAGACTGCCAACCGCTCGTCACGGGTCTGCCGTCCGCAGGTATCTGCGTTACGTTTACCGTTATGCCGACCTTCGCGGAGTTCGTAGGCATCTCGCTGCTTATCGTAGCGAGGTTGGAAGAACTCTGGAAGTAAAGGTTGGATTCATCCGCAGTGCCCGCACCGACGTCGTTGAGCAGTTTATTGCCGTAGATATAAGCCGAGCCGCCGAGAATTACAGTCGCGTTGCCGTCTGCATAGACGCCCGCGTAAGGTTTGCCGTAGTTTTCGGTTATCTTGCCGCCCGTCATATTGAACGTAGCCGCACCGTTCAGATAAACCGCGCTGCCTAACTTGGAAAGACCTCTGTTTTCCTTAATCGTGCCGCCTTCCATAATCAGCGTGCCGTCGATTACGGAGATTGCGCCGTACGCGCGGCGGTTGCTATCCCAATAATAGTCGTATGCGCCTGCGTTATTTGCGCCCGTGATTACGCCCGAGCCTTGCTGTGAGCTGTCTTTTATCACCAGAGTGCCGCGGACATTGATGACGATACCGTCGGTTATCGCGGTAGAAAGATTTCTGTTAATGGTGAAGCCCGCAAGGTCCAGAATTACGTACGCTTTCGCGGGAACGTACAGTGCGCCCAACCAATAAGCGTTGTTATCGGGTGCGCCCTGCGTGTTGAACGACGTGGTGTAAGACGTGTTGGTTTCCGCTATCCAATCGCTCGAAAGTTTGAACGTTCTGGGCTGTCCGCCGCTGTTCACCGAGCTGTTGACGACGTACTCCCAATTTATCTTATTGTCCTTGCCGAGGAGCGCCGCTTCCATGCTCTCGTCCTCGAAATTGCCTTCGCTGACTACGTTGAAGTCGTCATCGTCGGAGGTGAAGTACGCGGTGGGGTCTGCTTCCTTGTTAAACTTGCTGTAACCCGTGGTGAATACGCCCGAGCCCGAGTTGTTCCTCGACCTCATGACGCCTATCTTCGCCGTGCTGGTGAACTTGGATATCACCTCTATATTTATGGGCTGGGTAGTCCTCGACATATCCATATACAGGTTTGCGGTTGTGCCGTCGCTGTATGTGTTGTTGAATATGCGCGCGCTGCCGCCGAGCGCCAGGCGGTTATAGCCCATGAAGAACACGCCTATGCCGTGGTTTTCCGTAACCGCGCCGCCGTCCATGGTGAACCTGCCGTTGGTGGTGACATGAATACCGCTGCCATAACGCTGATTATCGCGCGTGCCCTTTGTCCAGCCGCCCTTTACCTGTCCTGCGCTCGAAAGCGAGGTATCGGTAAGGTGAAGATGGGCGTTGCCGTATACGTGTATGACGTAGCCGTCATCCCTTTCGACGGACTGATTTCTATCGATTACGTGACCGTTCAGATCGAGCGTTATAATAGCGTTCGCAGGAACGTTGAGCGCGCCGTGCAGATAAGGCAGATCGCCGTTTGTCGTGTTGAGCGCGTTGGGTGTGTCCTCGCCGAAGTACATCATGCTCGTCTGCGAAGGGTTGGACTGAGCCGTCCAATCGGAGTAGAGCTGAACGGTGACTTCCGCCTTGGCGGCAACGCTTGCGTTGACCGCGTTATGCCAGTTCCACGCGTTGTTGTAGCAGAACAAAGCCGCTTCCGTCAAGCCGATATTGGTCATCTTGATTATGCCGTGGTTGGGCGCGTCCGAAGCGAAGAAGTACTTCGTCGGATCGTCGTTGTTGTACAGGCTGTAATTGCTTGTGACCTTGCTGCCGCCGAGGGTCGACGAATCGTAGTTGTTGACCTTCTTATAAACGCCGATATGCGCGCCGTCTTTGAGCTGCGAAGCGATGTTTATGAATTGAGAATTATTTGCAAAAACTATATCTTTTTCGACATCCGAGCCGTCGTGGTTTCCCGAAACAACCGCAGTGCCGCCGATACTCATCGTAGAGCCGTTTTCAAGATATACGCCCGCAACGCTGTTGTTGTTGTCCGTTACGGAAGCGTCGACGAGAAGGAACGTGCCCTTGTTCTTTACGAATACGCCGCCTGCCGACGAATTCGTTGAAGTCATGTTGTTGAAGTTGCCCGTGATAGAGCCGCCGTGCATTTCGAATACGGCGTTAGTGCCTACTGTGACGGCTGCATTGTAGTTGGTATCTATATTAGTATTCAGGAACGCGCCCGTTATCGTGCCCGTCTTTTCGTCCGAAGAGTCGGTTATGATAAGCGTGCCGAGAACCTGGAATACCAAGCCGTAGCGCTGAGGAGCGCTTAACGCCCTGTCTACTTTGAAGCCTGCGAGGTCGAGCTCTACCGCCGCACCCGCGGGAACGAGCAGCGCGCCGTTGACGTATCCGTCGGGAACGCCCGAAGCGGACGTAGGAACGAAAGTCGTGCCGTTTGTGGCGTCTTCCGTAGCTATCCAATCGCTCGTAAGGCGGACGGTCTGCATCTTATGATCTTCACGGCTCTTCGAAACCGCATAAGACCAGTTGTTGGAGTTATCGGGCGAAAGCAGGAAGAATTCGCCGTCGCTGCTCTCAATTCCGTAGTATTCGTCATTTTGCGAGATAAAGAAATCGAGAGGCGAGTAGCCTTCCATCTGCGTGTGGAAGTCCTCGGTGACATAGCCGTTGCCCGCCCTGTCTACGCCGATTAAATGCTCGGAGAAGAACGCGCCGTCTATCTTTATCATGGTCGTCGCCGACTCGATGAATATATCGTTAGGCGCGCCCGACGCCGTTACGTTGTCGTAAATGTTTACATGCTGATTCTCGCCGCCGAGCCCTATCTTGGACGTTGTGCCCTTGACTTCCACGCCCGCGCCGCGCGAACCTATATTATTTGTGATTGTGCCGCCCCTTACGAACAGCGAACCGCCGTTTTCCACGACGACGCCGCCGCCCGTGGAGTTGTGCGCGCCCGTTATCTTGCCCGTTCCGCGCACGGAGCTATCGATTATTTCCAGCTTGCCCCTTACCAAAATGGTGTAGCCGTTGGCTATGTCGCCCGTGAGTGACCTGTCAATCGTGTAGCCGTTCAAATCGAGAATTATGTATCCGCTTGTAGGAAGCGAGACGGCGCCGTTTTCATAGTAGCTGTTGGTATTGTAATAACTAACTGTTTCGCCGGGATAGAATGCCGTCGTGTAGGTGTTCTGCGGCTCTGCTATCCAATCTTCCGTCAGCGTGAACGTGATAGGGCTGGAAGAACTGCTTTGATTTACTGCGTTTACCCAATTTATGTAGTTTTCGTCGCACCAAAGCGCGCCCTCACGTCCCGAAGAGGTCGACATCGTGACGACGGAGTGCTTCATATGCCAGCTGCCGAAGAAGTAGTTGGAAGGAACATCTGCATTGTCGTGCTTTACATAATAGTTATTTGTGAAGCGCACGCCGTTTGAGGTGTAGTTGTTGACCTGAGTACTGGGAGCAACGCCTACGTGCGCCTTGGAGGTGAACTTTTCCACGATTTGCAGCAAGCTGCTTGTAGAGTGGAAACGTACGTCGCTCGGTCCGAGGGAATCGTAGTTGTTCTCTATCCTTATGCTGCCGCCCATCTGCACGGCATTGCCCGCAATGACGTAGACGCCGCCTGCGCCGTAGCCGCTCGCGTCGCCGCCGTAGTTGCCCGTGATTATGCCGCCGAGCAGGGTTATCGTATGGGCACTATTGGAAGAATAAGTGGTTATCGCGGAGCTGTAAGTACCTGCGCCGTGGTTGCCCGAAATTTCGCCGCTTTCCATGGTGAACTTAGCGCCGCTCTGTACCCTTATCGCGGAAGATTGCATTATAGGATAATCGCTGCTAACGCTGCCATACGAATAAGTATTGTAGCCGCCCGTAAGTCTGCCGCTGCCTTCCTTGGAAGTATCGCGCAGCACAAGTTCGCCGTCTACCCTTATGACGTAGCCGTACTGAACGCCGCCGTTCACAAGGTTACGGCTGAGCGTGAAGTTGTTGAGGTCGATTATAATGCTTGCAGTGCTCGGAATGTACAGCGCGCCGTTGCTTTCCGCAATGCCCGTGCTCATTTCATAAGCCTGCGTGTCAGAGCCGAACTGTCCGTCCTCCGCGTACCAATCGTCCACAAGCCTGAACGTTATCTGCTTCTTGCTGCCCGCAATACTTGCCTTTATCGCGTACTCCCAGTTCGTCTTGTTGTCGTTGGTGTAGACCGCGCCTTCAATGACTTCCTCCGAAACCTGACTGTCATAGACGTACATGGGATCGGTGCTGTCGAAGTACTTGGTGGGCTTTGCGGAAACGCCCATAAATTCGCTGAAACCTTCCGTGAATTCGCCGACGCCCGGACGCTCGAAGCCCGTCTTGTGGTTTGAGGTGAGCTGGGCGGTTATCTGCAACATCTGAACGGGGCTATCCGCGAGGATGTCCGACTTGATATCCGCCGAGTTGACGTTTCCGTGAACGGAAGCGCTGCCGCCGAACTTGAACGTTATAGGGCTGTTATTGCTGTAACTTAAACCGCCGAGGGTGTTGCCGCTTGTGTTGATATGTACGCCGCCCGCGGTCGTGCCCTTGTTGCCCGTTATCTCACCGCCCGTAATCGCAAGCGAACCGACGGGGTTTGCGGCATATTCAAACAGTATGCCGCCGACGGAGTTGGTGCTGTTGCCGCCCGTTATCTTGCCCGTCTTGGCAGGGGAGGAATCGGTGATTTCCAGATTGCCGCGGACATGAATTACCATGCCGTCCGCATAAGGTCTGTCTTCCAAGTTGCGGTCTATCGTGTAGCCGTTGAGGTCCAGAATTATAGATTTATTCTGAGGAAGGAAGAGCGCGCCGTATCTGAAATACGTTGTGTGCGTGGAATCAATGCCGAACGCCGTGACGTAGTCCGCATGTTCGTCCGCAACCCAATCGCGGCTGAGCGTGACCGTCTTGGTTATGCTCGCGCTTGTGCTGTTATAGACGGCGTGAACCCAGTTTCTGGACGCGTCAATGCACTCCACCGCCGCTTCTACGCCCGAAGCGCCCGCCTGACTGCCCTTGATTATCCTGTACATCAAAGGATCGGAATAGGTGAATACGTCCGCGGGGTCTCTGTCGTTCCACTCCGCGTAGTTTACGGTGAATATATTTAATGCAACGTTTGCTATGTAGTTGTTGCCGTAGTAGGAAACGGCAATCTTTGCGTCCTTGGTGAACGCGGGCTGAACTATATTTATCTTATTTTCAGTTCCCGCGTAGGAAACGCCCCATTCGGAAGCCTTGGTGGGATCGGTGTAAGAGCCCATGGGCTTGACATCCGAGTGCAGCGAAGAGCCGAGCGTGTTGTCGATAATGCGCGCGCTGCCGCCGAGGTAAAGCTGATTTTTGCCGTTTACGTTGACGCCGCCCGTGTAGTAGCCGGAGTTGTTCGAAATTTCGCCGCCCGTCATCGTCATCTTTACAGCGGTGCCCGTGTGGTTGTAGACGCCGCCCGAGCCGCTGCTTATAGTCGTGTGCGCGTGGTTACCCGTTATCAGACCGCCCTCTATCGTGAGCACGTTGTAGTTATCTATACCGCCGGAGTTGTTGGATGTATCTGCCCCACCCGGTGTTGTGTTGTAACCGCCTGTGATAGTGCCGCGGCGGTCGTCGCCGACGTAGCTGTCCTGAATAGTCAGCATGCCCCTGTTTACAATGACCATGCCGTCGGTAATGCCGTCTTTAAGCCCTCTGTCTATCGTGTAGCCGTTCAGATCGAGCACTATCTTGCAGGTCGCTATTATGTGGAGCGCGCCGTTCGTCGTAAACGCGTTGGCATCGTCAAGGTCGCCCGTGCGGAAATCGCCGTTAATGGCGTCCCAATCGGACATGAGGGAAACGGAGCGCGACAGACCCGTGCTTATGGATTCGTTGACCGCGTTGACCCAGTTGGTGTAGTTATCGAGGGAATACAACGCGCCTTCGCCCGTACCCGTCTTTATGACGACTTTCTGAGAGCCGTCCGCTTCGAAGAAGTTCACGGGAGACTCGCCCTCGTTGAATTTGACGAAGTTTGCGGTGAATTCACTTGAAGAATCTCTCGTTACATACGTCTTTTCCGCCGCTTCTATCTTGCTGACTATATCGATAGTCTGCGTATATTTAGCGCGCAGGTTGATATTGCAGGGCTCTTCGTAGGCGTCCGTGTTGTTTGCTACGACCGCCGTGCCGCCGAAGCCTAAATAGCTGCCCGTCGTGAAAGCTGTATCCGTATACGTAGCTACGCCGCCCGCTTCGCCGACGTTGCCCTCTATCGTGCCGCCCGAAAGCGTGAGATAGCAGGTTGAAGCGGAGACTTCGATACCGCCCGCCTGATTGGCAGTGGAGTTGTTGCCGCCCGTTATCTTGCCCGTCTTCTTTTCCGAGCTGTCTATAATTTCCAGACGGCTCTTGCCCGACATTTTTATGACGAAGCCGTTTGCAATCGCGGGTTTGCCCGAAAGACCTCTGTCTATCGTGAAGCCGTTCAGATCGAGGATAATATTACTCTGGGTCTGGTCGAGCGAGCCGTTTGTAGTAAAGCCCGTGCCCTTGCCGAGGCTGCCGTTTTCGTCCGCCTTCCAATCGCTCAGAAGTTTAACGGTTATGGGCGAATCGGTCATGTAATTTCTGTTCGCGGCTACGGCGTCGGACCAGTTCTTTGCGGGGTCGGCGTTCCAGATGGAAGTCTCCATGCCCATTTCGTTGCCGACGAGCATGTTGTAGGAATAAATCTTGGAATAGCCGTCGGAAGCGAAGAAGTAATCGGCGGGGTCTGCGCTGTTGAACGCCGAATAGCCCGACGTAAACACGTTGCCGTTCGTTTCCGTGAGCAGCGAGTTGTTTGAATCGGGTCTGTAAATGCCTATATGAGCGTTGTCCCCGAGAGGACCGCTTATCGTAATCTTATATTTAGTGTTGTCTTTGACTTCCGCCAGCGCGTTAGAACTCGCGCCGCCCGCAGTCTTCCCGGGGTTGTAGACGTCGCTCGGCGTGCCCTTGCCGAATTCGGTTTCGGAAGGCGAGCTGACCTGGTAGTTGTCATATACCAAGACGTCGCCGCGGATAGCGAACGTGTTGGAGACGAGCTCAGTAAAGCCTATGCCGCCCGCAAACGTGCCGAGGTTATCCCTTATTTCGCCGCCCGACATATTGAAGCGCGCGGTTGTCGAAGCAAGACCTACGCCGCCTACGCCGATAAGAGTCGATGACGAGTAAATACCCGTGGACCTGTTTTTCTCTATTACGCCGCCTTCCATTTGCAGGAAAGGAGCTGCGCCTATGAGCGATATGCCGCCGCCGTAATATACCGAGCTTGCCGAGTAGTTACACCAGCCGCCCGTAATAGTGCCGTCGTTGTCGTCGTTGCCCTTGCTGTCGCGTATGGTGAGCGTGCCGTTATTGATTAAAATGACATAGCCGTAAGGCGAACCGCCTATCGCGTCGCCGTAGCCCCTGTCTATCGTGTAGCCGTTGAGGTCGAGTATGATATTCATGCCCGTGCCGACGAGCAGAGAGCCGTAGTAGAAAGGCGCGGTCTGTCCGTCGACGGTTGTGAAGCCGTCTTTACTGCCGTCGCCGTAGAGCGAGGTGTTGAAGTCCGTATTTTTGTTGTTGACTGTGTTCCAATCTTCGGTGAGCGTAACCGTGTACTGTTTGCCGAGCAGATAGCTCATTACGCCCGCGCTGTACCAGTTTTCGCTGCCGTGCTCGGAGATGAGCTGCGCTTCGCCGCTCACATCGTCGTAGACAACTTTTTGGTCTGCTTCGTAGGGGTTATCCGTGGTGGGGAATCTATCCAGCCTCTGCGCAACGAAGAACTGCGCGGGATTTGTGGACTTGCTCTTCGCGCCGAAGTCCTTGGTGAACGAATAGCCGACTTCCCTGTAAATGCCCATTTTGTGGGTAAATCTCAACGTGCCCATAATGGTTATGACCGCGTTGTCCTGCATGGAAGCCATACCCGTCTTGGGCTTGCCTGTTTCGCTCAACGCCAAGTTGTCTACCTTTAATTCTCCGTTTATATTGGAAGGCAGGAAGACGTCGTTCGGCGCGCCCGCTTCGAGATTGTTCTCGTACACTTCGGGCGACAAGCTCAGCTTGAAATATACCGACAATTCGCCTATGTAAATGCCGCCGCCCTGTGTATTTGCCTTATTTTTGGTTATCGTGCCGCCGCGCAGGTCGAGTTCCAGCAAGCGCGCATGGGCTTGATTGTGCGAGGGTTGGTGCATGGCTATACCGCCGCCCCACTCCGCGTGGTTGCCCGAAATTTCGCCGCCCGTTATCTTGACGACTATCGCGCTGCCGTCGCCGCGGGCATAAATGCCGCCGCCGTAGCCGGAAAGTTCCCTTCCCGCGTTAGTATCTGCGCTTGTGAAATCCGCGTAGTTATCGCAAATCTTGCCGCCCGACATGGAGAACGTGCATGCGCCCGCCAGCGCAACGCCGCCGCCCTGGTCCGCGTGGTTGCCCGAAATTTCGCCGCCCGTT
>CANREX010000162.1 GCA_947629735.1 uncultured Clostridia bacterium | reverse complement strand
CAGCTCCGGCGGAGAAGGCGGCGGTGATTCCGGCGGCGGCAGCGAAGGCGGCGGTGGCGGCGAAGATAAGCCCACTAAGCCCGGCGTCGGCACGGCGACAGTCGTGTTCGGTTCGGAACTCAACCTCACGCTCGGCTTCAACCCCGATGAAAGCGACGTCCACTATGAGCTGCTCGACGAATACGACGGCGAAACGCCTACGGGCAAAGCGGAACTCACGGGCGACAACAACGCTACTCTCAAAGCGACGGGCGCGGGCGTAGTCTACCTGAAAATTTCCGTAGACGAATCCGAAAACTACAACGCAATAGAAAAGGTATTCGAAGTAACGATTACCAAACTTCCCATAATCGTAGAGTGGTCTTGCCCCGAACTTATCTATAACGGGCAGATACAGCGTCCTACCGCAAGAATAACCAACGCGGTAGATGGCTATCCTTGCACCATTCAAAGGGTAAGCGGTCAGAAGAACGCGGGCGAAAACATCATCTCGGAAGTCGAGGAGATAAGCGATTCCGCCAACTACACGATTGAGGGCGGCATCAATATCAGGACGACTTACTCGATACAGAAGAAGATGCTCACCTCCATAAGCTGGGGAGATACGACCTTCCACTACACGGGAGAAGCGCAGAAACCCACCGCTACGGCTCACGGCGTAATAGGCGAGGGCACGGACAGTGCGGAAGAGTGCGAAGTTTACGTAAGCGGCGAAAGGATACCTTCCGGCAAGTACAATGCGAAAGTTACGGGTCTTTCCAACCCCAACTATTCGTATGAAGGTCTTTCCAACCTCAGCTGCCCGTTCGAGATATTGGCAGCGGAAACCGAGCTTGAATTGGTTACCACCAAGATAGTTGTCGGCGAACGCACGAAGATAGAGTTCACGGGCAATATCGGCGGCGGCGACGTCACGTTCGAAGTCACCAAGGGCGGCTTATCGGCAGAAGCTCTCGTCGATGGCGAAGGCTTGAAGTATGTCGACAGCGAAGGCGACGGATATCTGACGGGCAAGAAGATAGGCTTCATAGAAGTCAAGATAACCGTTGCGGAAACGCGCAACAGCTCCGCGGCGGAAATCACGGGCGTAATAGAAGTAGTCAAGGGCAAAGCGCCCGCCAAACTCAAAGTCAGCAGCGTAACGTACGGCAATCAGCTCACGTTGGAGCTTGACGACGACAACGGCAACCTGCGCACGCCCGAGGGCGAATTGATGTTCGGCGAAGTCACCTACTCTATACCCAGCATGTATAGTCTCAACGCCGAGATATTGGAGGGCGGCATACTCAATCCCAAGACGGCGGGCAAGATTACCATATCCGTGCATATCGCGGCGAACGAGTATTACGACGAGACGGACGTCAGCGTCAACTTTGAGATTTTGCAGCGCGTTGTCAAGCTCGAATGGGGCGATACCCGCGAGTTCGATTACGACACAGAGGAGCATTATCCCGAAGTCAAGATAACCAATCTCGTGAACGACGATGAGTGTAATCTTACCGTCGTGGGCGCGACGGACGCGGGCGATCACACCGCACACGTAATGGCGCTCGACAACAAGAACTACACGCTCGTCAACGCGGCGGATACCGATTGCGATTTCAAGATCAACCCTTATGTTCTTTCGATAGAGTGGGGCGATCTGGAACTTCCGTACAACGGTGAACCTCAGATGCCGAAAGCAAACGTAACGCCTCTCGGCGACGATACTTGCTCGGTTGTCCTCGAAGTGGACGGCGAACATACCAAAGTCGGCGATTACGTTGTAAAGGCTAAGGAAACAAATAACCCCAATTACGTGCTCGATCAAGAGTATGAGCAGGAATACAAGATAGTAAGGGCTAAAATCAATCCTTCGCTTTCGCCCGAATCCGTGGCGTACGGCGCGACTACGCTTCTCGAACTTCTCGGCAATTACGACGACGCGGACTACACGTTGGAAGTAAGCAAGAACGAGAGCGCGGGTCTCGGCGAACTCACATTGGACGAGGAGCAAGGCTACCTGTTCAAGGGAACGAGAGTGGGCGTTGTCAAGATAAAAGTCCACATCGACGAAACCGAGAACTGCGAATCGTACGACGGCACTTTGGAAATCAAAGTCACCAAGTCCGAACGCGTGACCGAGCTTCTCTCCACAGAAGGCGTTTACGGCGAGAGCCTTGAATTGAGAATAAGCGGCAACGACGACGACCCCGGCAAGGTTACCTACACATTGAAGGATACCACGCAGGGCAAGATAGTCGACGGCGTGCTTATGCCCGCTCATGCAGGCGACATAATAATACTTATTACCGTCTCCGAGACGGATAGCTACCTCGACGAAATACCCACGGAAGCGGTTATCGTGATCAAGCAGAGAGTTGCGGAATTCAACTGGTTGCAGACCCAATTCATCTACAACGGCGAAACGCAGATGCCTACCGCAGAGGTTTCGAACCTCGTCGAAGGCGATACTTGCGAAGTATACGTCGCGGGCGGTCACATCAACGCCGATACCTACACGGACGCGCACGTAACCGGACTTTCCAACTCCGATTACACGTTCGAAGGCAGCATTTCCGCTACCACGGTATTTGTAATAGGCAAGAAAGCGATAACGCTCACGATGCCCAACACGGAATTCAATGTCGGCAAGGCGGTTGACCTGCTCACGAGGTTGAAGGGCAACGACGGCAACGCGAAAGTGACGTTCACCTTGGATAACGTTCAGGGCGTGGCGAGCCTGAGCGGCGACGGCATGAACATAATAAATCCCGAGGAAATGGGCTCTGTCAATCTGCATGTAAAGGTGGAAGAGAGCCAGAACTACCTCGGCGCGGAACATGATTTCATGCTCATGATCGACAGGCAGGCGCTTGAACTCACAATCAAGAATAACACCGTGCAGTACGGCAGCGAGCTTAAACTCGAAGTTGAAGGCAACGTGGAAGGCAGCCAAGTCCTCTACACCGTAACTGCCGTATCGGGCAGCGCGTACATCAGGGGCGACGATATCCTCGTCGCGACGGGCGCGGGCGTCGTAGTGGTAACAGCCACCGTAGCGGCAACCGCAAGCTACGCCAAGACCACCGAGGAGTTTGAAATCACCATAACTCCCATAAAGGTCGAGCTCAGCTGGTCGAACACGGAATTCACCTATAACGGCAAGGATAGGTTCGCTCCCACGGCGGTTGTCAGCAGAGGTCTTATCCTCGGCGATACCTGCAACGTGGTCGTTGAAGGCGGACAGATTGACGCGGGCACTTACAACACCGCGTACGCCACGAAACTTGTCAACGAGGACGGCACGGAGAACAAGAACTACACGCTTGAAGGCGTAATGACGCAAGGACCTCAGTTCGAGATCAAAAAGGCGACTCCTTCTATACAGATACTCACCAAAGAGATAACTCAATTCGTAACAACGACGATAAAGCTCGAAACCAACGTTACGTTCAGCGGCGTTTACTTCGAGTGGGACGACGTTATTCCGAGCGACGTAGGTACTTTGATAGGCGAATGCACACTCAACGCGACCACGGGCGAAATTACGGGCACTAAGCTCGGCTGGATACACGTAACTGTGACCGTATCGGGAAGCAACAACTACGAACCCGGCACGGCAAGCGGATTTATCGAAGTCCAGAAGCCCGCAGCGCAAGTCGATTTCGACAACCACGAAGTTGTCTACGGCGAGACGGTAGACCTCACGTTGATCGACTTAGATCCTCAGGACGGCGTAACTTACGGCTATGAGATCAAGGCGGACTGCGAAGGCGAAGTCAAGTTGCAGAGCGGAAGCATTTCCAAGCCCGGCGACAAGATAACCATAAAGGGCACGCGCGTAGGCAAGGCGATAATCATCATCACCGTAACCGAAAGCAACAAATACAAGGATACCAAAAAGGAAATCGAGATAACGGTACTTCCCAAGACGCTTGAAATCGAGTGGGAGCCCGGCGAATTCACCTACAACGGCACGTATCAAGCGCCCAAGGCGAAGATAGCCAACCCCGAGAGCGGCGACGAAGATATCTACCTCGACGTCCTCGGCGCGGTGAATGCGGGCACGGACTGCGTAGCGACCGTAACGGGCTCGCCCAACCCCAACTACACGATAGACGGCATACCCGAAGATCAGCTTAAACACACCTTCGAGATTAAGCCGTTGGTAGTCGTCCTCGAATGGCAGCCAAGCGACTTCACCTACAACGGCAAGGAGCAAGCGCCGCAAGCGGTGGTCACGAACGTAGTCACCAACGCGATTACGGGCGAGCTTGATACCTGCAAAGTTATAGTTCAAGGCGCGAAGGACGCGACGACGGGCTCGACAAAGCACACGGCTACGGCGCTCAGCGTAGACAACCCGAACTACACGGTAGAGGGCTGCGCAGAGCCCACGCACGAATTCACAATCAAGCCTTACGGCGTATACATCGTCTGGGGCGAGACGGAGCTCGTATACAACGGCGAAGATCAAGCGCCGGAAGCGACTGCGGTCGGCACGTTTGACGGCGACGTCGTCAAGGCGAAAGTAACAGGACAGCAGCGTAACGTCACGAACAACGGCAGGGCGAACGCGACGCAGCTCGACAACCCGAACTACACGATAATCGAGGCGACGGGCGCGGAAGGCGAACCCGAGAACGCGGGCAAGAAGCAAGTCAGCTTCTCGATCGTGAAAGCGCGGTTAACGTTCAGCGAGCTTGTGCTTGAAAAGCCGTACAACGGCGAGGCGCAGAGCCCGACAGTCAAGGCGAACGCGTTGGGCGACGACACAATCAACATTCGCATCAGCGGCGGCAGCAAGACGGACGTAGGCGAGTACGAAGTCACGCTTGGCATCGACACGAGCGGCAGCGGGTACGAAAACTACTACATAGACGATGAAGACGCCACTCAAACCTTTGTCATCACGAAAGCGACGGTAAAGATAAAGGTGACGACCAAGAACGTCACAGTAGAGTACACGGGCGCGAACGTAGATTTAAGCGGAAAAGATTGGTACACGCTGAGTATAGTAGACGGTTTAGTGCCTGCGGACAGCGGCAAGGGGCTGACGGAGTTGTTCCCGGTAAGCGAGGGGAAATTTATTCCGATATTCCAAGCGGCGGACGGCACGCAGTACGAAAAAGTGGGACAGCGCGGCACGTACACGCTGCTCATCGACGCGGAAAAGAGCAGTTACAAGTTCAATGACAGCACGAACTACACGACGGAGTTAGTGTATGACGACGCCGCGCACGGCACGCTCACGATAGAGGGCGGCACGGCGCTGAAACTCAGCGGGACGTCCACTTACGACTTCTGGCTGTTGGAGCAGCAGAGCGAATACGGCATGATGCTTAACTATCGTACGACGTATGAGGCAAAAGGTTTAGTTCACGGCAAGGACGATTTGGAATTCGAACGTGTTGTTCTCGGGGGGATTCTTCCTAATACCTCTATACAGGACTTCCTCGAAAATATCGATTCCGAACAGCTTGGAAAGATTCGTATTTACAATAACTTCGGTGTTTTGGTCTATGACCGAGGCAACGAATGGGCAACGGACGATGATACATATGATTCCGTATATTGGGCCGATTCCGAACATGCGATAGGAACAGGTTGGAAAGTGCTCTACGGCGACGACGAGGATGCTGCGGACGTTGTATACGTTTCCGTTCTTGGCGACCTTGACGGCGACGGACATTACGGTGGTGGTGATGTATCCGTACTTGGAAGATATATTAAAGGTCTAATCAGTGAAATTGATACCGAATGTTATTTAGCAATGTTGCTTAGTAATTTTGGCGGTGTTTCCAACGAAGATTTAACTTATGTTTCTTCACTGATTGACGAAGAATTCACCGTTGACGAACTCTTTTAAAATCTAAACTCATATAAACGCATCTTGTCAAGATATCCAATCTTGACAAGATGCGGCAAAGGGTGTACAATTAAAGAAAATTCGGGATAATTTGCAAAAATTATCTTGGAAAATATATGTAAAAATATAAGCATTTCGATAAGGAGGACGCTTATGAAAAGGATACTAAACAAAACTACTATGGCGATAATTCTCGCCGTAACAATGCTGTTTGCCGTCTTGGGCGGGTTGTTGCTTATCCGCAATACCGATTCGGCAGATGCAGAGGCGGCAACAACGACGGTCACGTTTGAAGCCCCTAAGTCATGTTTTGCAGGCTCAAAAGTTACTTTGAAAATTATTGTTACCTCGACCAGGTCCAGCTCCTCAGAATATTTTAATACAATCAACCTGAATATTGGACCTGTTGCCGATAATGGTACTGAGTATGATTATGCCAAGTGTAAACAATTGACATTTTCAAGTTTTAAATCAGATCCAGATTTAGACCCTGATTATTTTACGACAAGTAAAGGTACTGTAATTTATACTGATACGAGCGTTGCAAACAAAGCAGCTGGCGATACAGAAGCAGGTTATAAACAATTTGGCAATATGTTGCTTGGTGCGAGTAAAGCGGATACATTTAACTTAACGACAGCAACATTTACAGTTGATATTACTATATCCGCAGAAGCTGGTTTGGGAACAGAGTTTAAAATAGGTTTGACTAATACAACTTCGAGTTATGTCAGCTATTCTGCTCAGGGATCTCCTAAGTCTACAAGAGATACGCCTGTTAGTGGACTTAATGTAACTCCCGCTACTATTACTATTAAAGAGCCCAGCGACGTAAATGATCTTTCTTCCTTAAAGGTAAGCCAAGACGAAGTTGGCAAAGAGCAAGGTACTGACTTGCTTGCAGGAAAGGACGATTCTGCCGCAAAAGATTCGTTTGAAACCGATTTGACGATAGAAGATCTCAGCAAAGACCTCAATGTTTATTTTGAGACCGCAGAAGACAGTGGGGCTACTGTAAAGGTCGGTAAGAAGGGTGAATTAAAAGAAGCCGAGAGCGGCAAATCTACTTCTGTACAACTTGAAGATTTGTTGGATGAAAATGGCGAGGGCGATTTGGTAATCGAGGTAACTTCGGAAACTGGTGATCCAAAGGAATATACGGTACATATATCAACTGTTGCGGCTGACTTTGAATCAATTATCGCTACTACCGAAGATTCCGATTTGGGCGACAGCAAGGTAAAGGCTAAGCTTGTAAATGCTTTTTCTGCCGGTACATCGGAGTCAAATTTAACCGTAAATGTTCCCACAGACGCTAAAAAGGTACAACTTACCCTTACGACTACGGGTTATAACTTAAAGGACGATATAACTCTTACTCCTACGGGTTGTACCCCCGACGGCGGCAATACCGCGAAGTCCGGAACGGCGTTTACAGTAACAGTTGCCGCGGAAGGCGACACCCTTAAAATTAAGGCTACGGCAGAAAAAGGCATAACTACCTCTGAAAAAGAGTATACTTTGACGTTCCATTTGGTAGATACCGACGCTACGTTAGATAATATTGAAGTAAAAGGGCAGAGCAATGATAAAAAGTTTGACCCTATTGATGCTAAGCCTGAGGATAAAGATTATTTAGATTATTATTTCAAGGTTGTAGACCCTGAATCAAACGGTCAAGCAAAGGTTACTATCACCGCAACATCGACAAAAGCAAAAATAATGATAAATATAGACGGTGACAGCAACTATTCTTCGACGAACACTAAAACCGCGACAGCAGTTAAGCCTGGCGAATATACAATAACAATTCAAGCGGAAGCAGAAAATACAAAGACATATAAAATAATGCTTGAAAGCTATGTTCCTTTGCATTTTGATTCGCAAAAAGAAAGTCAGGGTACTTTAAAAGCTGCGTTTATATTAGAGGAAAGCAATCAAAGATTTTCATACGCACAGAAGGAGATGACACATGGTGTAGATGATCTTGATTTTGACCGTGTAGTTATCGGTAATATCTCACCTATGACAACACCTAACGAATTCCTTGAAAATTTTGATGAGGCTACGGCTAAACAATTGCAAATTTATAATAGTACGAAAACACTTATTATGGACTTGAACAAGGTAGATAAAACCGATGGAGAAACCGATATTGACAACCCTGACGATTGCTCTGTCGGAACGGGTTGGTATATAAAGTATTATGTAGGCGGAAAACTTTCAGAAACTGTTTACTTGTCTGTATTGGGCGACCTTGACGGTGACGGACATCACGGCGGCGGCGATATTTCTACTATGGGCAGAATGATTAAAGGTGTTGTGCGCTTTGATACTTTGAACGTTGAAGTAAAATTAGCGGCATATTTGACAAATGTTCCCGAAGGTATATCAAACGAGGAAATAACCATTTTAAGCGCTTTGATTGACGAAGAATATACCTCCGATACATTGTTTGAAGTGGAAGACTGATTGCATAAATAAAGTTTTTGAATTTGGTTTGCGCTAACCAAGCAAATAAGCGAATTCCTCACCAACTATATCCCCCCCACCACGGGTGGGGGGGAGTTGAGGGGGCATGGATATTGACCTTATTAAAAAAGCAGTAAAAAAATGAGTAAAAAGACAAAGAAAATTCTTGCAGTTGTAATTCCGTTGATAATAGTACTTTTGATAGTTTTGGCAATAGTACTTCTTATCGTTTTAAACAAAGACGTATGCAAAGGCGGTCACACCTTTGATAAATATGCTTTAAGTGAAGAAGACGGCAGATGCCAAAAAATTTGTTCCGTCTGCGGGGCAAAAGGTGAAATTATCGACCACGACTATAAATATGAGTTAGTAGATTCTTCCGCGCATAAGCAGATATGCAAAAATTGCGGCGCAGTAGGACAAACAGTAAATCATAGTATTGTTTACACATTAAGCGATTTGCAGGCGCATAAAGCTATTTGTAATGTTTGCGGTTTTGAGGAGATTTCAGCTCATACATATGATTATGAATGTGTTGTTGGCTCGGGTAAACATAAAGTAACTTGTTCTGTATGTGGGTTATATTCGGAAGAGCAAGAACATGTTTACGATGACAATAATGACGGTACATGTAATTACTGTAATTATTTAAAAAATGCAACGTCGTTGATTTCAATTACGTCTGATAAGACAGTTTTAAATCCGGGCGATATTTTTAATGTAGAAATAATAATTTCTTCAAGTTATACTGAGTATACATGGGAAACAATAAATTTTGCAATAGGTCCTCTTAATGAAAAGGGGAACAGGCTTGCAAAGGAAATATCTCCGTCATTTGATTTAGTAGATTATTCTACAAGTCTTGACGGTTATGTTCGCTCAAATCAGGTACATAGTAACTGTAAACAATATTTTAAAGGCAATTCTTCGGAAGTAAAACAAGGAATGTTTATATCTTTCTCGAATTTTGACATTAGAATATCGTGTACGGAAGCTATTACAATAAATCTTCAATTAAAGGTAGAAGATAATGCGCAACCCGTATCTTCTTTTAGGTTTGGCGTAGCAGCAGCATTAGCAAATTATGTAGAATATTTTGATTCTGACCGCGCAATAACCTTGCGTGACCGCTTAGACCAAGTAAAGATAACGGGTGACGAATCTACAAGCCACGCGGACTGTGTAATGATAAATTCCATTCCGATGTCGATAGTGGAGTAGAAACAAGGTAAAAATCACGATTATTTCGTGTTTTGATAAGGGTAGAAAATTATGAAAAAGACAATCAGAAAAATTGCATTGGCATTATCGCTCGCATTTTTTGCGATATTGTTATGTATTTTCGGCGCGCACTTTTTAAATGGTGGAAACTCTTTTGAGGCAGACGCGGCGGATACGCCCGTTACCGTAACAGTCACTTGTGTGCCATCGGAAGGATCAACGGTCAATGGCAAAACTGTTATTGCGCCCGGTAGTGATTTTACAATTAAAGTAACAATAAAATCTACCGTAAGTAATGCTAAGTGGGATAGCCTTGATATTTCAATAGCTCCTCTTAATCCGGACGGCTCAGTTAATGAAGAATTGTTGCCGAAGTTATCGCTTGTAAAAAAATCATTCAAGCATAATTTCGATACATATGGCGTTACGGATAATTTGCAATTGAGCAATAACTATTTTTATAAAAAGGATGACCCTGCAAACCCCGGAGATGCAAAAACAACTACGTCAGCATATAAATACGGCTTATATTTTTCTATGGGCGTTGCAGATCCTGATAATTATAATCTTAGCGCAACTTCCGAAATTCAATATGAATTTAAGCTGCATTCCGACGAAGATTTAGGCGATATTACTTTCGGTGTGCCGGATAGTAGTTCATTGCAAGCCGGCATTTTGACAAATGGGCAGTTATCAGCTACAAGTTACAAATTAAATAAAGCAAGTCAAGCAACCGTTTCGCCCGTCACTCTTAGAGTAGGTTCAATAGATACAGACCCTTCGCTTAAAGAAGTACATGTCGGTCATGAAAATGCTACCGAATCGCTTACCGTGCAAGACGCGATGACCGCGAAGAGTTCTTCCGCAACTACAAATAATTATAAGATAAGGTTAACGCCGACCAAAACCACTACGGCTTTGACTTATGGTGTTGATGTCGCTGCCGCAACTTCTGTAACATGTATGGACGAAGGCTATGCGGAGTTCACCATAACCCTCAATTCGAGCGGCGTGACTGTTGTCAATATCCACACCGTCGCCGAGGACGGCGAGCACGAAAAGGACTACACGCTGACTATCACGAGCTCCTACGCCCGCCTCAGCGCCATGACCATTGCTCAGGTCGGCGGCACTACGGGCGTTCCAGGCACGGACGGCGCGACCCTCGGCTTGCAGGAATCTTTTGCCGAGGACACAACAGCCTACCATTTCACCGTCGCCGCGGACAGCAAGGCGGTTGATATCACGCCCACAATCAAAACGGGCTACGGCGCAACCGGTGTGGTTGTCTCCCACACGGGCACTTGCACCGTCGCAGGCAACGTTGAGTCCGCCGGCAAGCTCTCCGTGACCGGCATTGAAGACGGCGCTTCCGTTACGCTCACCGTGACCGCCAAGGACGGCTCGACCACGCAGGCGTACAAGATTGACTTCAAAGTTGTCGACACCGACACGAAAATTACCAAGTTCACCATGACTTGCGGCGGCGAAACAGTCAACAACGACTCCGCCAAAGCAAGCAGCAACAGTGCGGACTACTACTTTATTCTCCCCGAAAAAGCGAGCTTTAAGGGCAAGTTTAACATTACCAAGCCCGTCGGCTCTTCGATTACCATTAAAAAGGACGGCGGCTCGACCGTCGGGGAAAGCGACGACCAAACCGCGGGCACTTACACCGTAACAATAACTTCCGCTTTCGGCAACACGCATGACTACAAAGTCATTTTGCAAAACGAACTCAAAGTCGGCAAGCTCGACAATTTGCAGTACTGCGTCGGCAGCAGCGAGGGCTCATATCAGTCTGTTGATTTGCAGGATTCAGCCACGGTGACATCTACGTCTTCGGGCAACGACACGACTTACACGATTAAAATGACTTTCGACCCGAATGACTACGGCGAAACGGCAACTTTCTTCGTGCAAGGTACGCCGTCCACGGGCGCAAGCGTCACCGCACCTTCGCCTTTGACCGCCAACGGCGAAAACAAGTGGAAGATGTCCCTTTCCTACAAGACCGTTGTCGAAGGCACGATTACGGCTTCTACTTCCGAGGGCAAGACCATTTATAAGTTCCAGGTCGGGCTTTTCGAGAAGAAGAACACCGTCGAGTCCGTGAATATTACCGGCAGCACTTATGACGCGTTGAATGAAACGTTCTCCGCGGGCGAAACTTTGGCTTACAGTCTGGAAGTGCCGTATGAATGTACCTCGATAGATTTGAATATTACCACCGACGCGAATTACTCCAACGTAACGGTGACTGTCGGCAGTTCGGGCAAGACCGTTACCGAAACAAAGGGCAACAATACCCACGAAGTTAAAAACATTGCGATTACAAGTAACAGTACCGTAATAAAAATCATAGCGTACGCAGACCAAAAGTCGACCGCAAGCCTCGCGCTGGAAAACAGCGGCAAGGGCAAGGAGTATACGATAACGATAACGCGCGGCGCGGCAGACGCAGATTGCACGCTTTCGAGTTTGGAGCTCTCCGTCAACAACAGCGGCGTAACTTTCGACGAAGGTTCGTTCAACCCTCAAACGCTGACATATACGTACACCATGACGTATGAAGACAACAACAGCGTTCCCGTCGCGATAACGGCAATTCCGACGAGCGATAAGGCGTCCATGAAGTTCAAGGACGGCACGGCGGGCGAAGTCAACATGACGAGCGGCGAAACCAAGTCTTCGACCTTCGCGTTCTCATTCACCACTGCCAAAGTCGAAAAGACGTACACCGTCAAGGTAACCGCGCAGTCGGGCGCAAGCAGCACTTATACAATAAAGCTGACGTACACAGTTCCCAAGGGCGCGTTCGAAGAATTCGAGATTTCCACCGACAGCGGCAGCTATTATCAGTCGGTTATGTCCGATTTCGAGGGCGACGAGGGCGGCGATAAGACCTACACGATAAATTACGACATAAGCGAAGTGTCTGTCAAAACCGTGCTTTACATAAAGCCCACCGCAAACGCGGGCGCGCAGATTACCACATCGTCCGGCGTGTCGAAGAAGGGCGACCACTACGAGTATACGCTCACAAAATTCGGCGTTAAATCACCTAACGAATTGTACTTCATATCCAAGTCGGGTGGAGGTCAGGTAAAATATACCTTAAAGATAGGGCTGTACGAGGACAAGGACGACTTCGAAGATATCGCAATCGTATATGCCAACGACAGTTCGCCTATACCCGATTATTCGTTCAGCCGGAGTCAATATTCATACAATATTTCCATTCCCAGCGATAAGGATATAAAGATAACCCTGACTGCCGAAGGTCAATATGTAAAGTGCTACGAGAAATCGAGTAAGACCAGCACCTGGGCCAATGGCAATAATGTTCCTTTGGAAGGCGGCAAAACCAAGACGTTTGTATTCTACTGCGTCGCCAACAACGGCGAGGGTATGTCCGATTCGCTCGACGGCGAGGGCGGACAGGAATACACCTTCAACATAACCAAGGAGAAAGCGGATGAGACCCGCACGTTAAAGAGTTTACAGGTTACCCTCAACGGACAGCCGTTGACGTTGAGCCCCGTTTTCAGCGATCAGGTTACATCGTATACGATAGACTATGTCGAAGAAACTCCGTTCAGCTCTCCTTTCAATAAAAATGTAAGGATAACCGCGGCTCCGACTTCCGATAAATCGCAATTGAGCGGAGATATAGATAAAGATATACCGTTTACAATCAAAAAGGAAGGCAACTCGGCGACATATACCGTAACTGTAACGCCGGAATCCGGCTTACCGAATACTTACACGATTGTATTGCATCAGACGGTGCTCGATTCCGAAGCAAAATTGGCAAATCTGAAAGTCACTGTCAACAGTGTCGCACAGAATTTTGACGAACCTTTCAATTCCGAAATCGACAGCTATAATCTGTATATCAAATCCGATTTGGTAGGCAAAACCGCCATAATAGAGGCGGTGGCGACGAAAGATTCGGCAAAGGTAAACAACACTCTTCATCAGATTACCGAAACCGTCAAACTTGACTTCGCTGCGGGCAACACCATTACCAAGACGTATGAAGTCGTTGCGGAAGACGGAATTACAAGTAAGACCTATACGTTAAATATAATATTGCAAAGCGGCGATACCACTTTGAAAGGTTTGACGGTATCCGTAAACGGAAAGCAGCAGCAATTCGTGGAAGGCGAGTTTAGTAGCGATATTACCGAATACACGATAGAAGTCGATCCTACCATGGAAGGCAAGAGTTTATCGTTCAAGCCCACGACGAATTCCGACGGCGCTTCTTACGAAATAAGCCCTAATGACGCCAAGTTGTCATTCAACGGCGCAGACGAAGTCACCTACACCATAACGGTTAAGGCGGAAGACGGCTCAGAGCAGGAATATACCGTTACTTTCAGAAAGCTCGGTACAAACGCATGGCTTGCAGATCTCGCCGTTAAGATCAACAACGAAGATCAGACCTTTGAAGAGGGCATGTTCGATGCGGAGAATTTGTCCTATACCGTAAAAGTTAAGTCGGATATGAACGGCAGGTCCGTTTCCGTAAACGCTGTTGCCGACGCCGAAAACGCGACCGTAAACGGCGAAACGCATGAAATCACCGATACGTTCTCACTCAACTTCGGTACGGGCAAGACGATAACCAAAACGTACAAGGTAGTGGCGGAAGACGGCAAGACTACAAAGATTTACACGTTGAGCATTGAGCTTCTCAGCGACGACGCAACGCTTAAAAACTTCTCCGTATCCGTAAACGGCAAGAATCAGAACTTCGTGGAAGGCAAGTTCGATCCCGCAACAAACGAATACACCTTGGAAGTCGATCCTTCTTTGGAAGGCAAGCCTTTGAAGTTCAACGTTGTTCCCGAATCGAGCAACGCGCAAGTGGATATCTATCCCAGCCCCGATTCCGTTCAATTTGACGAAAACGGCGAAGCGACCTACACGGTTACGGTAACCGCGGAAGACGGAACGCAGATGGAGTACACCTTAAAGCTCGTCAAGAAAGAGGCGGGCAGCACGGCTACCATCGATATCGACGGCAAGACGTTCGAATTCGACACCGACACGGGCGAACCCATCGTTTACAGAATGCCTTTGTATGATTTCTCCAAGACGAGCATAAACGTAAAGGTCAACGTTCCCGGCGACGGCACGTACACCATTTCCCGCGTGTACGAAGAAAACAGAGTTATAGTCGAGCCCAACGGCGCGGATATCGATTCCGGCAATACGTTCGCGGCGGATCTGTACTACGGCTCAAACGTGTTCCAGATCGATATAGAAAAGCCCGACGGCACTATCAAGAAGTTGGCGATTGTCGTAGAAAGGGATAAGCCCTACTTCACCAGCCTTTCTTCCGACGAAATCGCCGCGTTGAAGAACGACTATTCGAGCGATAAGGACGCATACGCCTACACAGTATCTCCCGATACCGATAAGCTCACGCTCAATTATGACTACGACAAGAGTCTGTTCGACAGCAATATTCAAAGCTCTTATGACCTGAAAGACGGCGCGAACGAAATCGCGATTGAGCTGTACGCAAAGGGCGACAAGACCCCCGTCAGGACGATAACGCTCAGCGTATTCCGCGAGCAGGAAGGCGGCGCGGACAACACGTTCTGGTTCATAATGTTCTGGATACTCATCGCGCTCTCCGCGGCGTTGGTTGTGATAATCTTCCTCGTACGCAGAAAGGGCAATTCGGGCGCGCAGGACGACGTCATCTACGCCCCCGCAAGCAACGCTCCCGCCGCAAATCAGCAGCCGCAGGTAGTTGTCCGTCCCGACGACGATTACTACGGGTATTGATTGAATTAAAGTAATGTAACGTGATAAACTTTTCCCGCCGCCCGCAAGAATGCAAAGGCGAGCGGCGGGAAAAGGCGCATATCCCGCATGTCGGATATGCCGAAATTGAAAAAATTTAGCAAATTTTGGTTATTATTAACAAATTTTATAATTTTTTTGACAAAAAGTATTGACGAAATGAATTTTCGGTGAGATAATATATAACACAGAAAATTTATTCGCCGTCAAACAAAGGAAACGGCGCTTAAAAAAGACAGCCACCTTTAATAAATGATAAGGTTAGGTAAAGAAAATGATTTCATCTCTGTTGGCAAGTCCCAACTTTGAAGTATGGCAGCTGGTGCTGTTGATTATAGGTTGCGTTGCGCTCGGTTCGGCGCTCGTGGCGATAATCTTGCTGCTTGCCCGTCCGGCGGGCGACAGCGGCGCGAGGAGGCAGGTGATAGTGCAACAGCCGCAGGCGGCTCAGCCGCAACAGATTGTGGTTAAAGTTCCGCCTCAGCGTCAGCAGGCGGCTCAACCCGTCGTTCAGCCTGTCTACACTCAACCCGTTATGCAGCCCGTAATGCAGCCGATACCCGTTGT
>CANREX010000161.1 GCA_947629735.1 uncultured Clostridia bacterium | reverse complement strand
GCCCGCGACGTCCGCATGGCTGAACACTATGCAGGCGGCGGTCTCTATCTGGTCGTTGAAGAACTCGCCGAAGTTTTTCATGTACATCTTGCATTTGTTGGCGTCCACAACGGCGGTGAGCGAATTTATCTTGCAGTCGGAAAGGGCTGCCCGCTCCACTGCGCGCGCCACGTCCGAAAGTTTGCCCACGCCCGAGGGCTCGATTAAGATACGGTCGGGCTTGTACTGCTCGCACACCTGTTTGAGCGCCTTTGCGAAGTCGCCCACGAGCGAACAGCATATGCAGCCGGAATTGAGCTCGTTTACGGTGATGCCCGCTTCCTTCATGAAGCCGCCGTCGACGCCTATTTCGCCGAACTCGTTTTCGATAAGCACGAGCTTTTCGCCAGCGTAAGCCTCTTTGATAAGTTTTTTGATGAGCGTCGTCTTTCCCGCGCCCAAGAACCCCGAAAATACGTCTATTTGGGTCATAATGATATCTCCCCTGCCGCCCGAATGAATTTTGTAGTATAAATTGTTGACGGGCAATTCATTCCGCAATCGCGGGCAGGCAAATAAAAACAGATTTTTAAACTCACAAATGCTCCCGCGCATTGACTGCGTGAGAGCATTGAATTGTTTTTAGCAGATTTTATCAGTACGTGATCTTTCTGAAAGAGCCGTCTTCCTTGTGAATGACTATGCGCGCTTCCTGATTTTTCGCAAGCGTCTTGGCGTAATCGATAGCTTCCGCCTGCGTATTGAAGAGTTTGAGCGCCTTCGCTCCGCCTGCCGCCTTGACCTGCCACTTGTTGTCGTCCTTGCGCTTGGATATGTGATATGTCTTGTTGGCAGCGGCTTTGTCGTCCGAAGCGGGCTTTTCCGCGGGTTTTTCGGCGGGCTTTGCCGCAGGTTTCGCCGCGGGCTTGGGCTCGGGCTTCTTCTCCGCGGGTTTTGCCGCCTGCTTTGCCGCGGGTTTAGCCGCAGCCGCCTTTGCGGGCTTTTCTTCGGCTTTCTTCTCTACGGGCTTTTCGGCGGGCTTTTCAACGGGCTTTTCCTCTTCCTCGGGCTGCTCCGCCTTTTCCTCTTCTACGGGCTGTTCTTCCTCAACGGGCTGAGCCTCCTCGACGGGCGCTTGCTCCTGCGCCTTTTCAACGGGCTTTTCCTCCGCCGCGCGAGATTCGGCGACGTCCCCCTCTTCCTTTGCGGACTTATCCTTTTTGGGCTTTAAAATGAGCACAAGCAGCACGATAAGCAAAACTATCGCGACAGCTCCCAACGCCACCCAGCCCCAGGGGTTAAACCATGAGGGCAAAGTAAAAAGCAAATTTGCCATAACCCTAAATTTCTCCTTTGTAATTATATTTACATACTGATTATAACCGTTTCGCGCGGGAATGTCAAGCACAAAACGCAACGGAATACGCCCCGCCCGACATATATGCCCGCCTTTTTGTATCGAAACGGCTTATATTAAGACGTCTTTCGGGACATCGCCGCGTCTGCCATTTAATCAACGCGGCTTTTCATGCAACCGCAATTCAAGCGAAGCGACTTTAAAATAACGCGGCTATAAAGCGGCGCGGATTTTCAAACGGCGCGCCCATGCCGACTTTTTTCAACCCGCCTTTAAAATGCGAGCTGTTCGCCGAACAGTTTTATCGCGAAGTGGTCTGTCATGCCCGAGATAAAGTCTATGACCGCCTGTGAATATGTATTTTCGTCGGGCAGCGCGCCGTATATCTTGCGGTTCGCGAGGCGGGGGCATTTGAGTCCGGCGGGGAGGACGTCCTCGTCGCAGTATTTGCCCAGCCAATCGCGGAACGTGCCGCCGAGAAGGGGATAGCTGCGGGAATATGCGTCGATTTCCCGCCAGATATCGCCCTTGCCCCAAAGCGAATGTAAACCCTTGAACAGGGTGTTAATTATCAGTTCGGAGTAATTTTCAAACGCGTCGAAGCGGTGACTTGTATAGATATTGTCCAGATTGAATTGTTTGATGGCTTTCAGCTTTGAAAACGCCTCTTCGCTCATCCTTATTCCGCTTTCGGGGGAACTGTTTTCGCAGACGTCGGAAATGAGCCCGTGGATAATCACGGTGGTGTTGGGGACTTCTCCCGAGGGGAGAGGTTCGATTTCCCCGAGCTTTTTGCCGTCTATCACGCCGAGGGAGAGGGCGTCCTCGATATCCCTGCCGAGGTAGGCTATCTTGTCCGCCAACTTGACGACGCAGCCCTCCCAAGTGGCGGGTTGAAGTTCGCCTGCGGCTTTTATGTCGTACAGATCGCACAGCTCTTCCCGGGGGCGCAGACCGTTTTCGTCCACCTCCCCGCAGTGGGAAATTATTCCGTCGCGCACGGCGTAGGTCAAGTCGAGATTGCGCTGAACGCCGAGGTAGTCCTCCAAAAGCTCGACGTCGTCCACGAACCGCAGCCCGTTCCTCTCGTGCCAGAAGGACTGCCCGATCATCTCTCGGGAGAGCTTGTCGAGCACTCTCTCCCCGTGGTGACCGAACGGCGCGTGCCCCAAATCGTGC
>CANREX010000160.1 GCA_947629735.1 uncultured Clostridia bacterium | reverse complement strand
AGGTTTTGGAGGGCGGCGATATCGGAAAAGAGGCGTTTACGGGCGACGGACTGCACGTAAACAGCGGTTTTTTGAACGGTTTGGACAAAAAACAGGCGATTGACAAGATGGCGAAGTGGCTTTCGGAGCGCAGCTGCGGAAAGAAGGCTGTCACCTATAAAATGCACGAATGGATATTTGCCCGCCAACGCTATTGGGGCGAGCCTCTGCCCGTCGTCCACCTCGAAAACGGAAAAGACGTGCTGCTGCCCGACGATCAGTTGCCGCTCATTCTTCCCGAAATGTCGGATTACAAGGCGCACGGCGGCAACGCGCCGCTCGAAAACGCCACCGATTGGGTAAACGTGGAAATTGACGGCGTTAAGGGCAAGCGTGAGACAACCACTATGCCCGGGTCTGCCGGGTCGAGCTGGTATTTCCTCAGATATTGCGACCCGCACAACGACGAAAAGTTCGCCGATTACGACTTATTGAAGTATTGGATGCCCGTAGATTTCTATTGCGGCGGCAAGGAACACCTCGTCGGTCACCTGCTCTACTCCCGCTTCTGGAATAATTTCCTGTACGACAAAGGGCTTGTTCCCTATAAAGAGCCCTTCAAAAAGCTCTTCCATCAGGGCATGATTTTAGGCGAGGACAACAACAAGATGTCAAAATCGCTCGGAAACGTCGTCAATCCCGACGACGTCGTACGCGATTACGGCGCAGACGTTTTGAGAATGTACGAAATGTTCATGGGTCCCGTAGCCGACACAAAGCCGTGGAATACGAAAAATATCGAGGGCGTCAAAAAATTCATTGACAGAATTTACAGGCTGTACTGCGAGAGCGACGTCATAACCGACGCGCCCAACGCCAACCTCGAAAAGCTGTATAATCAGACGGTCAAGAAAGTCGGGGAAGACTACATGGCAATGAAAGTCAACACCGCCATTTCGCAGATGATGATTTTCGTCAATGCGGTTTACAAGGAGATTTCCGACGGAAACGCCTTCCCGAGAGAATACGCCGAGGGGCTTATCAAGCTGCTTAACCCCGTTATCCCCTTCCTGACGGAAGAAATCTGGCACACCACGCTGAACCATTCCGACACGATAGCTTACGAAAAGTGGCCCGAATACGACGAAAGCAAGTGCGGCGAGGACATGTTCGAGTACGCCGTGCAAGTCAACAGCAAGATAAAGGCGAAAATTTCCCTTCCTGCGGACATCGACGCGGCTGGCGCGCAGCAAAAAGTGCTTGCCTGCGCCGAAATTACCCCCTTTATCGCGGGAAAAGAGGTCAAAAAGTTTATCTTCGTGCCCAAGAGATTGATAAATATCATTGTGTGAGGGACGCTTTAACTGATAATCTTATGTAAATTTTACAGAATACAGGTAAGCCGCCGACGGACATGTCCGTCGGCGGCTTACACAAAACAAGTAAAATAGCCTTATTCTTGCAATTATTAGTTTAAAAACGGCTATCGCTCGCAATTTTATTTAAATGTATTACAAACTATTTAATTCGGTCTGAAAATATTGTACGCTCTTTTTAAGTTTGGCGCGGTTGACGCAATCTACGACAACTCTTATCGGCGTAATCACTACACCCAGAACAATACCTATTAAAAAGAATATAACTTTCGACCAGAAGCCGTCCTCGCGTTCGATTCCAGTGTCGGTTATGACATAAGTTACGCCATGTTTGTATTCATACTCGTCATGAGCTTCTTCCGCTGCCTTTTTCCATGTCAACCCCGTATAAAAACCGCACAAAAGAACGCCTATAAATATAAAAAGTATTCCGTTTTGAGCACTTTTACCAAAGAAAAACGACAAAATCATTATCATGCCGAGAAAATAGCATATGCAGCTGATAATAATTCGTTTAAGTAATTTTCCTCGTTCGTGCCTCAGATAATTGCACATTTCGGAAATTTTATTTCAGTAGCAATCTACGCATAATACGCCGAATTCGTCTTTTAAATATTTTGTCTTTTCGGTGCATTCTCAGCAAATACCCGCGCCGCACTCGGAACATTGAGCAACAGCAACCTTATCAGGGTGTTTTGAACAGTTCATTTGTATCCCTCTCCTTTAAAAATTTTATATGTTAATAAAATAATATACTAATTATAATTAGAAGTCAAGTAAAATAAACTAATTATTGTTAGAATATTTTTGATGGAACAATACGACAACAAAATTTTCGGCGAAAGATTGAAAATGCTGCGTGCGGAAAAAAATATCGGACAAAACCTGCTTGCCAAAGAACTTGAACTGAGCAACGCCTCTATCAGTTATTGGGAAACGGGAAAACAGATGCCGACAGCCGAAGCCATTTTTAAAATTGCACAATATTTCGGAGTATCGGCAGACTATTTGCTCGGAATAACCGACGATTAAATTTAATAGACAACAAACTATATAATAAATAATCAGAGCAAAATTACTTTTGCCCTGAAAAATCAATTAAATACCAAAAGCGGCGGGGCAATGTACAATTGCCCCGCCGCTTTTTGTTTGGTGCACCGAGACAATTATAATCCGAACACGAAAGCTCGTCAAGGCTGA
>CANREX010000159.1 GCA_947629735.1 uncultured Clostridia bacterium | reverse complement strand
CGCAATAGTCGAGCCCGAGAATTTTCGCCACTCTTTCGCACAGCGCGATGAGTTCGGAGTCGGGCTCGTAGTTTTTACCTTTGCCGCCGAGCTCTATGTTCGAGCGGAAATCTGCCTCGTTGCGCCTTCTCATCGCGCAGAGATATTTACCGCCTATGACTATCACCCGCAAGTCCTCTCCGCCGCCGCAATCGATAAACCTCTGATAAAAATGGGGGATATGGATATTTTGCGCTTCGTAAGTTGCAAGCTCGGGGAAGTCCGCAATCTTCTTCACGCCCGCGCCCAAAGAGCCGTAATTTTGCTTTGCGACGAGCGGAAAACCCAAGGACGAGACCTTTTTTAAAAATTCCCCGTCGGGCTGTTGGGACGGCGTATAGCACAAGGGCGCGTAAATGCAGTCGGGCATATTTACTCCCTTGCCCGCAAGCGCAATGTGAGTGAGCATTTTGTCGTCGCAGACTTCCACCGCCTCCGCGCTGTTATAAAGGCGCATTCCGCCCCCTTCGAGCAAGCGCGCGGCTACCCTGTCTTTATCGAGGAACACGCAGAAATCATATCCGCACAAGGCGATTTCCCCGCCGCAAATACGGGCGAGGTCAATATTTTTCTCTATAAAAACGCGCACGCCGAGCTTTTCCAGCTCCTCGCCGACGCGCTGCGCCTGACTTATCTGTGAGCTGTTGCGCATGTATGCGTTTGTGACAATCAATGCGTTCATAATCAAATTCGGGCAAAATAAAATTGCGGCGACAAAATATGGGCGTATACATTAGAGGGCGTTTCGCATATGGCGTTTTGCATATGGACTTTCGCGTAGCGTGTTATGCCGCAAAAAACACAAGCAGGGTTGCCCCTGCCCGCTTGTCAATCTACAACTCTTATAACCGAAGCCACTTGCGCAATCTCCGCCGTCGCGTTTATCTCCGCAACCGCCTTGTTCACGCTGAACTCCTTGGTCTTATGCGTTATGAAGATGATGGGAACGGAAGAATTCTTCCCCGCGTCCTCCTGCACCATCTGCGCCACGCCCACGCCGCAACGGGAGAAAATCGAAGCGACTTTCGCGAGAACGCCCGTCTTGTCGAACGCATTTATGCGGATATAGTAGCAGCTTTCGAAATTTTCCCTGAATTTGGTCGTGGGAAGGGCGTCTTCCGTGTTTTTAAACGTGGAATATTGGAAATTAACGTGCGTCGCGCAATAAATTATATCGCCGACTATCGCGCTTCCCGTGGGCTCGGCGCCCGCGCCCCTGCCGTACAGCATTACGTCCTCCACGGCGTCGCCCGTTATATAAACGGCGTTGTAACTGCCGCCGACGCTTGCAAGCGGATGGTCTGAGCGCACAAACGCGGGATGAACGCGGGCTTCTATCCCGTTGTTTCCGTTTTTGCCTATCGCGAGTAATTTTATAGTGTATCCGAGCTTCTTCCCATACTCAATATCAGCGATATTTATGCCCGTTATTCCCTCGCGATAAATCTTCGTATAGGGAATTTTCGTATGGAAAGCGAGGCTGGAAAGTATGGATAATTTGTAAGTGGCGTCGTAGCCTTCTACGTCGGCGGTAGGATCGGCTTCGGCATAACCCAGCTCTTGCGCCTGCGCCAGCACTTCCTCATAGGGCGCGCCGTCCTGCGACATTTTGGTCAAAATATAATTGGTCGTGCCGTTAATAATGCCTATAATTGACTTTATCGTGTTGCCCTGCAAGTTGTCCAAAAGCGTGCGGATAACGGGAACGCCGCCAACGCAGGTAGCTTCGTAAAACAGCCCGCAGCGGTTATGGCGCGCCGCCTTTTCAAGCTCATGGCTGTACTTGCAGAAAAGCTCTTTATTGGATGTCACTACCGACTTGCCCGCGTTCAACGCGGCGAGCACGAACGATTTCGCGGGTTCTACTCCGCCCATGACTTCAACGACGATGTCCACTTCGGGGTTGGAACAAATTTCGGCTATATTTGCTGCGGCTTTGCTCTCGTCTATTCCGAGCTCTCTCACCCTGTCGAGGCGCTTTTCGAGCACGTTTTCCACGACGATGTCCACGTCGTAGTTATGGCGGTAATCTTCCCTGTGTTCCGTGAGAATTTTATATGTTCCGCCGCCTACGACTCCCAAACCGAGAATGGCTACGCCGACCTTTTTCATTTTGACACCTCCGTATTGAGATAATAAAGATACCTCAGCCCTTCGAGCGTGAGCAATTTGTCAACTTTGTCTATGCAGGAGATTTCCTTTGCTATAATCTCCGAAAAACCGCCCGTCGCAACCGTCAAGACGTTTTCTTCTTTGAGTTCCTTCTTTATCCGCTTGACGATATATTCCACAAGCCCCGCAAAGCCGTAAACGATGCCCGACTGCATGTTGGTGACGGTGTTTGTGCCTATCACCTTTTCGGGGCGCTCTATCTCCACGCGCGGCAGTTTCGCCGTGCCGTTGACGAGGCTGTCGAGCGAACCCTTTATCCCCGGGGCTATGACGCCGCCGATGAACTCGCAGTCGCGGCTGATGACGTTGAACGTCGTCGCCGTGCCGAAGTCGACGACGATGACGGGCCTCTCG
>CANREX010000158.1 GCA_947629735.1 uncultured Clostridia bacterium | reverse complement strand
GAGCAAATGAGAGCACGAATGTGCTCGATTGCGCCGAAGAATCCCCTCGTGGTGGTAGGGAGTAACTTTGAAACGGCATTTTCACTTAATACTACCGGATTCTTCGACTTCGTTCGCCTATCGGCTCACTTCGCTCAGAATGACAATAAAAAATAAAAATGCGTTCACTCCGCTTTGTGAAAATATTTGCTTAATCGCAAAAATTTTCTACAAACCATCGGGCTATCGTCCTCGGGCAGAATGACAGTAAAAAAAGGGCTTGCGCCCTCGGGCAGAATGACAAAGGGTGTCACCCTGAGCGGAACGAGCCGTAAGGCGAGTGCAGTCGAATGGGTCCGGCTGGGATATGGCGCATAAGATTGACCTAAGCGCAATGAAATTCCGGATTCTTCGACTGCGTTCGGCTTTCAGCCTCACTCCGCTCAGAATGACAGTAAAAAAAGGGCTTGCGCCCTCGGGCAGAATGACAGTGAGGGGGGTGGTCGGGTTGACGCCATCTGCCGGAATTACGATAAACAAGTGGATGTCAACGCTTATCCCAGCAAAAAATTTTGCAAAAAAATTTAAACCAAGGTTAATTTTTGTTTGACAAATCATAAAATAGTTACTATAATAGCAGATGTTAAACCGAGGTTAAGTTTTCGGTGCGCTTGCGCGGAGTCAGTCGCGCGGCGGAGGGAGTGAAAGGATATGCCTTTGATAATGGCGCCCTGCAACACGGAAATGCAGGTAAAGAAAATTTCCGCCGAGGACAAGATAAAAAAGCACCTGATGGAGATCGGCATAACCGAGGGCGGCAGGATAATGTTGCTTTCGAGCGGTTCTGCCGGCGTCATTGTGGTGGTTAAGGAAGGCCGTCTGTGTCTGGACGGCGCGCTTGCCCGTAAAATTCTTGTAGCATGACAGGCGGCGTTCCCGCCGCAAACATTTTACGGATACGGAGGTTTTTAAATTGACTAAGCTATTGAGCGATTTTGCGATAGGCGAAAAAGGCGTGATAGTCAAAGTGAGCGGGGAAGGCAAGATCCGCCGCAGACTTTTCGACATGGGCGTGACGCCGCAGGCGGAGGTGCTTCTAAGGAAGAAAGCGCCCCTCGGCGACCCGTTGGAAGTCACTATCCGCGGCTATGAACTCACTCTCAGAAAGGACGAAGCGGTGTGCGTGGAGGTGGAAGTAAAATGAAGACTTTTGCTTTGGCGGGCAACCCCAACTGCGGCAAGACCACGCTTTTCAACGTATTGACGGGCTCTACGGCGCACGTCGGAAATTGGCCGGGCGTCACGGTGGATAAGCGCGAGGGCACGTACAAAAACGGCGAAGAAAAGATAAACATAGTCGATTTGCCGGGCATATATTCCCTTTCGCCCTACACTCCCGAAGAGGTGATTTCGCGCAACTACATTCTCGACGAGCACCCCGACGGCATAATCAACATAGTGGACGCGACCAACTTGGAGCGCAACCTCTATCTCACGACGCAGCTGCTCGAAATGGACGTCCCCGTAATTATCGCCCTTAACATGATGGACGAAGTGGAAAAGGCGGGAGACAGCGTGGACGTCAAATCGCTTGAAAAGGCGATAGGCGTGCCCGTAGTCGCCATTTCCGCGCTCAGAAAGACGGGCATAAAGGAGCTGATGGAGCGGGCGGCGGCGATGAGCGCGCAGCGCGACGGCTCGACGGTGCTCGGCGGCGATTTAAAGCTGAAAATAGAGCGCGCCCGCCAATTTTTCGCACAGGAAGAGGTCTCTTCACCCCTGTTCCACGCGATAAAAATGTTAGAATCGGACGAGATAGAGCTCGCCCACAAAGGCGCAAAGGAAGTGCGCGCGGAGATAGCCGCGTCGGAGGACCTCGAAGCGGTCATCGCCGACGAGAGATATAAGTATATTTCCGCGAATTTCTCGTCCGTGAAGAAACACGGCAAGCACAAGGAAGAGCTCACCAAGTCGGATAAGATAGATAAAGTCTTAACTCACCGCGTCTGGGCTATCCCCATTTTCGTGGTGATCCTGTTCTTCATATTCCATTTTACGTTCTCGGAAAACCTGTTCTATCTGAACGGCTTTACCGAGGCGCAGGGCTGGATGCCCACGCTGTTCGACCCCGTTGAAGAGGGCGGGCTGGGCTGGGAGGAGAACTTCGGCACGAAGCTGCTCGCCTGCATTTACGACGGCGCGATTTTCTCGCCGGGCGTGATACTGACCAACCTTTTGAACTTTGTTCTCGACTACATAACCGAGGGCGTAAGCGCGCTTATCGCGGTTTGCCACGGCGCGGCATGGGTGGATAGCTTTATTATCGACGGCGTGCTCGGCGGCATATTCGCGGTTCTCGGCTTCCTGCCCCAGATATTGACGCTTTTCCTCTTCTTCTCGATATTGGAAGACTCGGGATATATGGCGAGGATAGCGTTCGTGCTCGACAGAATTTTCCGCCGTTTCGGGCTGAGCGGAAGGGCGTTCATGCCCATGATAATGGGCTTCGGCTGTTCCGTTCCCGCAATGATAAACACCCGCACCCTCGCGGACGAAAAGGAGCGCACGGCGACGATAAGGGTAATACCCTTCTTCTC
>CANREX010000157.1 GCA_947629735.1 uncultured Clostridia bacterium | reverse complement strand
GCACGGGAGCTATGAACACCCGCACCCGCGGCAGCGCGAACTGTATCGGCGCGTATCCCCATTCCGAGAGCGAGACGAGGGCGATAGCGAACTTCACCGAGAGGATAAAACCCTTTTCGACGCTCAGTTTTCACACCAAGGGCGGGGAAATTTATTGGGAGTACGGCGGGCGCGGCGACGAGCGGGGCGCGGCGGCGATAGCGAAGAGCACGGGTTACGCGGTAAAGAGTATAAGCGGCAGCGCGGGCGGATACAAAGATTGGTGCATTTTGAAGTTGGGAATACCCGCATACACGATAGAGTGCGGCAGCGACGGCCTGACCCACCCGATAGAAAAACTTTCCGCGATAGCGGAGTGTAAAAATATATTGAGGCATTTTACAAAATATTATGAAGGACAAATTCATGGCGGCGGCGCTCAGATGCGCTCAAAAGGCGCTTGAAGAGGGGGAAGTCCCCATAGGCGCGGTAGTCGTCTCAGACGGAAGGATAATTTCGCGCGGGCACAATCGCCGCACGAAAAAACAGCTCGCCACCGCGCACGCGGAGATAGAGGCGATAGAAAAGGCGTGCAAAAAGCTGAAAAGCTGGCGCATACCCGAGTGCGAGCTATACGTCACGTTGGAACCCTGCCCCATGTGCATGGGCGCGGCGCTCAACGCGCGCATAAAAAAAGTGTGCTTCGGCGCGCGGGAAGACAAGGGGAGGTCGCTCACCCGCGAGATAGCGGGCGCAAACCTTTTGAATCACACCGTGGAAGTGGAAGGCGGGGTGATGGAAGAGGAATGTTCCGCGATTTTAAGCGAATTTTTCTCGTCCATGCGCCTGCGCGAGGGCAAAAAGCGGAAAAACGGCGGGGATAAGGGCGAAAAGGGAGAGTGAAGCAGGCTATTTTCACCTTTGTTTAAACTTTTCGTTAAAAACGGCGGTGCGAAGTTAGCCGCTAACATTTTGAAATGAAAATATTTTCATTCCCCTCTTTTGTTGACAATCGCGCGTACGCGAAGTAAAATGATATTGATTTTAACAAATGAATCGGAGGCAGTCATCCTGATGATCAACCACGGTAACGAAATCAAGATATTTTCCGGCAATTCCAACAGACCGCTCGCGGAGAAGATCGCGGCGCAGCTCAACACCACCCTCGGCGAAATGGAAGTCACCCACTTTTCCGACGGCGAAATCTACGTGCGCTACGACGAGACGGTGCGCGGCAAGGACGTGTTCCTAATTCAGTCCACGAGCTATCCCGTAAACAACAACCTGATGGAGCTGCTGATAATGATAGACGCGGCGCGCAGGGCTTCCGCGGGCAGAATAACTGCGGTTATCCCCTATTTCGGCTATGCCCGTCAGGACAGAAAAGCCCGTTCGAGAGAGCCCATAACGGCAAAGCTCGTGGCGAATCTGCTCACGAGCGCGGGCGCGGACAGGGTGCTCACCATGGACTTGCACTGCTTGCAGATACAGGGCTTTTTCGATATCCCCCTCGATAACCTCGTGGGCGGACCTACGCTTTACAACTATTTCAAACCCAAGGTAGACGAAAACTTCGTGGTCGTCTCCCCCGACATAGGTTCTGTGGCGCGCGCGAGGAAAGTCGCGGCGAGAATGGACGCGAAGATGGCGATAATAGATAAGCGCCGTCCCAAGGCGAACGTCATGGAAGTCATGAACATAATCGGCGACGTCGAGGGCAAGAACTGCCTCATGGTGGACGACATGATAGACACCGCGGGCACGATAGTGCAGGGCGCAAAGGCGCTCAAAGAGGCGGGCGCGAAGGAAATTTACGCGTGCTGTTCCCACGGCGTGTTGTCCGGTCCTGCGATAGAGAGGCTGGCTTCCTCGCCGATAACGGAGCTTGCGATGCTCGATACGATAAACATTCCGGAAGAGAAAATGCTTCCCATATTCAAGATGATATCCACCGCGAATATCTTCGCAAACGCGATAGAAAACGTCTACATGGACAGACCCATGTCCAAAATTTACGATTGATTTCCACGCAGTTTTTGCGGTAATAACTTCGCGGCAGACCCGTGAAAATAGCCACAGCCGAGGTTGTGGCTTTAATTTTAAAAGCGGCAAAACGCGCGAAAAACTCAAAACAAAGCGATAAAACGCACGGCAAAACGGCAAAACGCGCGGGAAGGGGTGAAAAATGTATATAATCGTCGGGCTGGGAAATCCGGAAGAAAAATATCTCAAAACCTTTCACAATATGGGCTATATCGCGGTGGGCGACGCCGCCGAAATTTTAGGCGTCAAGTTCAAAAAGCGGGAGTGCGAATCCCTCGTGGCGGAAGCGTATGTGGGCGGCGAAAAGATAATTCTCGCAAAGCCCTTGACGTATATGAACAACTCGGGCAGGGCGGTCAAGCAACTGCTCGCAAAATATAAGGCTACGCCCGACATGCTCGCCGTCATCTACGACGATTACGATTTGCCCAAGGGCAGCATAAGGATACGCCCCGACGGCAGCGCGGGCACGCACAACGGCATGCGTTCAATAATAGCCGAGACGGGCACGCAAAACTTCGCCCGCATACGCATAGGCATACGCGACGAAAGCGTCAGGGTGCCGCTCATAAATTACGTA
>CANREX010000156.1 GCA_947629735.1 uncultured Clostridia bacterium | reverse complement strand
GTTCGCCCATGTCGAGCACGAATATCTGACCGCCCTGCGCATAAGCTCCCGCCTGCAACACGAGGGAAACCGCCTCGGGAATGGTCATGAAATATCTGATTATGTCCTTGTGCGTGACTGTGACAGGTCCGCCTTCCGCTATCTGCTTTTCAAACAGGGGAATAACCGAGCCGTTCGAGCCCAGCACGTTGCCGAAGCGCACGGCGACGAATTTTGTGTTCTTGCTGTGTCTGCCTATCGTCTGAATTATCATCTCGCAGATGCGCTTTGTCGCGCCCATTATGTTGGTGGGGTTGACCGCCTTGTCCGTGGAAATCTGCACAAACACCTTGACGCCGTACTTATCGGCGCACCTCGCCACGTTGAGCGTGCCGAAAACGTTGTTTTTGACCGCTTCGTTGGGGCTTGTCTCCATCAGCGGCACGTGCTTGTGCGCAGCGGCGTTGAACACGATTTCGGGCTTGTATTTTTTAAAGACGTCCTCCATCTTGCCCTTATCGCGTATGCTCGCAATGAGCGCGAGGAGGTTGAGCGAGGGATATTTTCTCTTTAACTCCTGCTCAATATCGTATGCGTTGTTTTCGTAAATATCGAGAATTATTAGCTGTTCGGGCTTATGCGTGGCTATCTGACGGCAAAGTTCGCTGCCGATAGAGCCGCCTCCGCCCGTTACGAGGACGACGCGCCCTTCGATATAACCCATTATCTCGTCGAGGTTGACCTGTATCTGCTCCCTGCCGAGAAGGTCGGTTATCTTGACTTCGCGCAGGGATTCTATGTTGACTTCTCCCGAAACGAGCTGATACATGCCGGGGAGGGTCTTGACCTTGCAGTCCGTCGTCTTGCATATCTCGAAAATGCGCTTGACTTCCGCCTTCTTTGCCGACGGAATAGCTATAATTATTTCGTCGACTACGTACTGCTTTGCGAATTTCTTTATCTCCGCGGTAGTTCCGACGATTTTGACGTTGCCTATGCGCTTGCCAATCTTCGTCTCGTCGTCGTCTATTATGCAGACGGGGTTATAAGCGATTTTGTCCGTCGTCTGAAATTCCCTTATAAGCGACGCGCCCGCGTTGCCGCCGCCTATTATCATCGCCCTTATCTTGCCCTTGTTGCTCCTTGAAACGGAATATTTGAGCGCGGTGTATACGCGCTTGGAAAAGCGAATGGCGAGAAGCAAAAAGTACAGGGCAAGGCAATAGACAAATTGGTCGCTGAGAGTTGCCCAAAACGGGGAATATACGCAGCCGAGCCCGAACATCAACAGGCATGCGCCCGTCAATTTAAGCGTATCTATCAAGCCGACGGTATCGAAAGTGGAGTTGTACAGGCGGAAGAGCACCAAAAAGATATACGAAACTCCGATATTGCAGAGCAACCACCAGAGAAAACTCCACCTTATCGTACTCTTTGCGGCAAACAAAGCTATAAAACCCGCCGCCACCATGGCGAGCAAGTCGCATGAAATAATTATAAGTAAGCCTTTGACATTCGCCCTATTACTCTTTTTCACTTCTTCCACCGTTTAAATCAATGCGGAAAATTATTCCGCCGCTACACAAATTTTTTTCGTCATTAAATGCCGCCATATAGCCGCGCGCCTTATTCCACCGTGACGCTCTTTGCGAGATTTCGGGGTTTGTCCACGTCAAGCCCCCTTGCAACGCTCACGTAATAGCTGAGAAGCTGCAAGGGAATTACGGCAAGGCTCGCCGTAAAGCAAGGGTCTGTCTTGGGAATATAAATGGCGAAATCCCCGCTGTTGCCTATATCGTAATTGCCGCGCTGTGTTACGCTCATGACGTACGCGCCGCGGGCTTTGACTTCCACCATATTGCTCTTTGACTTTTCGGACAAATCGGGTTGGGTGATGAGCGAGATCACGAACGTGTCGTTTTCAATCAGGCTTATCGTCCCGTGTTTGAGTTCGCCAGAAGCGTACGCCTCGGAATGAATATAGCTTATCTCTTTGAGTTTAAGGCTGCCTTCGAGGCAGGTCGCGTAATCGATACCCCTGCCGATAAAGAACACGTCGTTCTTGTTGGCGATACGCGTGGCGAGCCATTTGATGTCCGAATCGTCCGCAAGCAGCTTTTCAACCGACGCGGGCAGAGCCGTCAAATCCTTTATGAGGCGGTTGAGGCGCTTATCGTCGATTTCCCCGCGTACATGCGCGAGTTTTACCGCCAAGACGTACATGACTACGAGCTGCGCGCTGTACGCCTTCGTCGTGGCGACGGAGATTTCCGGACCTGCTTTCGTGTAGATAACCATATCCGCTTCGCGCGCTATCGCCGAGCCGAGCACGTTTACCACCGCAAGGGTTTTAACTCCCCTTTCCTTTGCCTCCCTGAGCGCGGCGAGGGTATCCGCCGTTTCGCCCGATTGGCTGATTACCACGAGCAAGTCGTTTTTGCCGAAAATGGGGTTTCTGTATCTGAATTCCGAAGCGACGTCCACGTTGACGGGAATGCGCGCGAGGTTTTCTATTACATATTTAGCCGCAACGCCGACGTGATATGCCGAGCCGCACGCCGCTATCTGAATCTTTTCAACGCCCTTTAAATATTCGTCGGAAATATTCATCTCGGAGAGGTCTATCTTGCCGTCTTTGATGAGCGAATTCAAGGTGGA
>CANREX010000155.1 GCA_947629735.1 uncultured Clostridia bacterium | reverse complement strand
GATATAGTGTGGGGGACGTTTATTAAAAGCTGTCATTTCGACCGATTGAGAGCGCAACGCGCTCGATTGAGTGGAGAAATCCCATGGTGGTGGTAGGGAATAACTTTGAAACGGCTTTACCGCTTCATTCTCCGTATCCCCGCATTGACCCGTTTCGTGCGCACGCGTGTGACTCCTAATAATATATCTATAAAATTTCCATATATAGCCGTATTCGGGCGCGTTGAAATTGCCTGTTCGTTAGGTTGAAATGGCGTAAAAGGGGCGGCGAAAAATTTCTTTTCAAATTTGTAAAAAACTTTGCAAACCGCATAAAAACGGCTTGACAGAAATTTCATAAAATAATAAAATAGTTTTACATTGACGGAAAAAATGAAAATACGGTTAAAAATATCGGCGCGTCTCGTAGCGTGCGCGGTAAGGAGTAAACGATGAAAACCTATATGGCAAATGCCCAGACAGTTGAAAGAAAGTGGTACGTTGTCGATGCGAGCGGCGTCTCCTTGGGAAGGCTTGCTTCCAAGGTAGCCGCAATACTTCGCGGCAAGAACAAGCCCACATTTACGCCCAACGTAGACTGCGGCGACTTTGTTATCATACTCAATTCCGATAAGGTCGTGCTTACGGGCAAGAAGGCGGAAGAGAAATTTTACAGATATCACACCGGCTACATCGGTGGACTTAAAGAGATTTCCTATAAGAAAATGTTGGAAGAAAAGAGCGACCTTGCCGTATACGAAGCGGTCAGGGGCATGCTTCCCAAAAATTCTCTGGGAAGGGATATGATAAAGAAATTGAGAGTTTACAAGGGCGCGGAACACAATCACGCGGCGCAGAAGCCCGAAGAACTCAAATTATTCTAAGGTAAGAGGTAAGGAATATGGCTAAGGCTAATTTAAAGAAAAAGTTGCAGTTTTGGGGAACGGGCAGAAGGAAAAAGGCGATTGCCAGAGTACGCTTGATTCCCGCAGGAACGGGCGCTATTGTAGTCAACGACAGAGCCTTTGAAAATTACTTCCCTCAGGCGGTTCTCCGTTACGACATCCAACAGCCCCTCGTGCTTTTGGGCGCGGAAGGCAAGTATGACGTGATGGTCAACGTTTACGGCGGCGGCACGACAGGACAGGCGGGCGCAATACGCCTCGGCATCGCGCGTGCGCTCCTGCAAGCCGAACCCGACAGCCGCCCCGCTCTCAAAAAGGCAGGCTTCCTCACCCGCGATCCTCGCGTAAAGGAGAGAAAGAAGTACGGCTTGAAGAAGGCGCGTAGAGCACCTCAGTTCTCAAAGAGATAATGATTTTGAAAAGCGGCGAAATATCGCCGCTTTTTTATGTGCGAGAAGGGCGGGCGGAGAATTTTCTCCGCCCGCCCTTCTCGCACGCTGCCGCTAAACGCAGATAAGCGGCGCAATACGGCGTCAAGCTCCGCGCCGCCTTGGTCGTTTACGTCTATGTAAACTCCCTGCGGTCGGTGCTCGCTTTTCTTGTCTTGCTTGCTTCTATGCGTTTATAGACTTCGTAATTGCAAATATCCCCGAGCGTTTGTGCATTTCTAACCGCTCCCGCAATTATATATAATGTGTGCGTTTGCACTTTAAAAAGTTGTCATTCCGAGCGATTAAGAACGCGTAAGCGTTCGATTGAGCCGAGGAATCCCATGGTGGTGGTAGGGAGTTGCGGTGAAACGGCTTTTTTCACTTCTATCCTCGGGATTCTTCGACTGCGCACCTACGGCGCTCCGCTCAGAATGACAATAGGGGGGGTGGGCTTACGCCCTCGGGCAGAATGACAATAGGGGGGTGGGCTTGCACCCTCGGGCAGAATGACAATAGGGGGGGTTGGGCTAACGCCCTCGGGTAGAATGACAATAAAAAAATAAATGCGTTCACTCCGCTTTTCACAAAAAGTTGTCAATATTGAACAAAAAGCGATAACAATTCACGCTGCGCTCTTGACTTTAATAATATGAAATGATATAATCATTGCGTAGTAATATAAAATTCGCCGAAAGTTTTTTATCCTACGGACAAAAAGAGTGCAGATATTCAATCTGCACTCTGAAAAAACCTTAAAACGCGTAAAAAACAATGCGGAAAACGTCGGTGACATCACCGCGGCAAAGAAGCCGAGACGAAAAATTAAGGAGGAAATGATGAACAAATTTACCAAACTGCTGTCCGTGTTCGTCCTTGCCGGCGCGATAGGCGCGGGCGCGGGTGCGTTTGCGGGCTGCGGGCACAAGCACACGTTCAGTGACGAGTGGTCCACGGACGCGACAAATCACTGGCACGCGGCTACGTGCGAGCACGACGTAAAGTCGGACGAGGGCGCGCACGTTGACGCCAACAACAACGGCAAGTGCGACGTCTGCGACTACGATATGACAACCGCCAAGCCCGCAACAGCCATAGCGCTCGATAAATCGACGGCTTCTGTGGAAGTCGGCGCGACCGTAACGCTGACGGCGACGGTAACGCCTACCGATTCGACCGACGCGGTTGCATGGACGACTTCCGACGCAGCCGTAGCGACGGTTTCTGGCGGCGTAGTGACGGGCGTTTCCGCGGGCACGGCGACGATAACCGCGACGGCGGGCACGCAAAGCGCAACCTGCACGGTAACGGTAGCAGCCGCGACAAACGTAAGGGAAATCGCAACCGTAGCCGATTTACTTGCGTTCAGACAGCT
>CANREX010000154.1 GCA_947629735.1 uncultured Clostridia bacterium | reverse complement strand
GGGACGGGGAGGGTGTATGGAGAGGGTATTGGGGGGGTATGGGGGGCGCATTGTAAAGGCGATTGCTGCCGCAATTCCACCTATTGCCCCACCTTCGCTCGGCATGCGCCTTGCTCTTCCTCCCCACTTCCCTATCTATGGAAGTGGGGAGGTATAAGTGGGTGGTTTTTAAAAAGCGGTCATACCGCCCGAGGGCGGCAGCCCTCGGGCAGAATGACAAATAAGTGTTACCCTGAGCGGAACGAGCAGTAAGGCGAGTGCAGTCGAATGGGTCTGGCTGGGGGTATGATACTTTGTCATTCCGAGCCTGTCGAGGAATCCGGCTGGGGTATGTCGCATAGTAAATTCCAAACCGCAATGAAATACCGGATTCTTCGACTCCGCTAACGCTACGCTTTGTGAAAATATTTGCTTAATCTCAAAAATTTTCTACAAACCATCGGGCTTGCGCCCTCGGGCAGAATGACAGTAAGAGATGGCGGAATTATATCTCTTTATTCCTCCCCACTCCCCTTGCACAGGGGAGTGGGGAGGGCAGGGTAGGGTGTGGGGTTTACCACATTATCAAAACGCCCTCGGGCAGAATGAAAAAAAGTCGGGCAAAATGATATACAAAAATATCCCCCACTCCCATAAGCAAGGGGAGTGGGGGATATGGTTTTTTGCGCAATAAATCAGTTTCGCGCCTTTTACAGGTTTTGTGCCTTAATAGCTTTTAATTCATCTTGATGTTTTACGCCTTTAAAGCTCTTCACGCGTTTCAATAATTTCACGTGTCGCAAAAATTTTCATGCTTCAATCATTCGCAAAAACATTCACGCTTCAAACGTTCAAAGCAAACTTTCACGTCTCAAAAAGTACCCAAAAGCTGTCAAAAGTCGTCAAACGCGTTACATTATGGCTTTGCCCTGCGCCGTGCCGATAATGGTGAGCACTTCGATTTCCTCGCCCGTCTGCGCGTCAACGTAGACGTAATATTCGTTGTCGCCCATGCTGCCGAAGAACTCATAGCACAGCGTTTCGCCGCCGTCGAAGGGTATGAGCGCGAGCCTCGAAGAGCGCACGTCTATATTGCCGTTGATATTCGCCTGCGCCTGCGCCTTGGTGATGAGCGCGCCGCCGAGGTTTCTCTCGCCGTGGTTGAGCACGTAGGACAGCGCTTCCATGCCGGTCACGATGCCCCTTTCCTCGCACACCTTGACTTTAATCAGGTCGGGATAGAGGATGACATCGTCCTTCACGGGCGCAAAATTGAGGTTGCAGGTAGTGCCGTTCTCGCTCGTCCAGACCGCTTTAAGTCCCTTGTAGCCGAGAGAGGTGAGGAAGTCCTGCGCAATCGCGGCGCACCTGTCTACGGAGAAGTTGTGCTGGTTGCAGTCCTTGAAGCTGTCGAAAGAGACGACTTTCCCGCCGAGTTTGGAAATCTGCACGAGCATTTCCCCGTCGTTTGTGGAAATGTTTACGTTATAGACGGTCAGCGCGTCGGCAGCCGCCTCGCCCGTGCAGCGCGCGTCGGTCGCGTTGTAGTCCGCAAAATACTGCTTGGCGAGCTCTTCCGCTTCCGCCGCGGTGATTTCCTTCGCGCCCTTCAAAGCGCGGGGATTGGTCTTGTTTACGCTGTCCGCGAACGGTCCGTCCTGAATGCCCTTGGGGGCTTCGAATGTGTTGTTCTGAATGGTGGTGAAGCCCTCGCCCAAGACGCTTGTCTTGCCGCGCATAGCCGAGAGCATGTCCTTGCCGTTCACGCTGTTTATCAGCTCGTTTATCTGCGCCTTTACCGCGCTGTTCGTCTCGTACATATACCCGAGGGTTTTTATCTGGGAAGGGGTGAGTTCGCCGCCGCGCGCCACGGTGTAGAGCATCTGTTTCGCGCTGTCGCCCATTTTATTTACGAAAGACGAAAGTTGTTCGGTCATTTCGATATCCACCGGCAGCCTTTCGAGAATGGTCTCCGCCGTCTCGCTCTCGATGGCTATATCGGAGAGCACGCGCACCCTGTCCGTAGCGGAAGTGGTCGCCTGCGCCCTCGCGAGGTCGGCGTCGAGGTTGTCGAATATGGAATTGAGTTCGTACAGCGATTCCACGTGTACGCCCGCCATGGTCGCCTGCATGTCGTTCATCGTGAACCAACCGAACGTGAGCACCGTGCCGAGCGCGAGGGTAGTCACGCCCAGCGTTATAACCGCTGCGAGCCAACCGCCGAACCCGGGCGCGTGCCGCCTGTCGTTGCGTTCCGCCCTCTTTTCCGCGCGCACTTTAAGCCTGTGTTCGCGCTTTGCCTTTTTGTCCGCGAGGCGCGCTTCTCTCTTTGCCTTTGCCGCCTCGCGCTTCGCCTGTTTTTCTTGCGCTATCCGCTTGCGGCGCGCCTCTTTCGTCTCGCTCTTAATGAGATCTTTGCGCTCGCGCCGCTTTTCTTTCAGCTCCGCCCTGCGCTCCTTGATTTCGGCTTTGCGGTCCGCCTTTTTCTGTCTGTGTTCGAGCTTCTTTTCGAGCTTCGCCTGCTTTCTTTCGGCTTTCAGCTTAGCCCGCGCGAGCTTCTTTTCTTCCGCCGCCTTTCTGCGCGCCAACTTCTTTTCGTTGACTTTGGACGTCTTCCCGCCCTTGCGCGCACGTTTTGCGGACTGCTTTGCGGACGTCGCCTTTGTCGAATTGTTTTTAAGTTCCGCCTTTTCCTTGACCTGTTTTGCCGCCGCCGACTTCTTCTTTGCCGCGGCGGAATTCTT
>CANREX010000153.1 GCA_947629735.1 uncultured Clostridia bacterium | reverse complement strand
AGGGCAACAAAGCAGAACGCCGCTTATATGCGTTTAGCGGCAGCGTGCGAAGGGCGGGCGGAGAAAATTCTCCGCCCTCCCTTCGCGCCTACTCAAAAAAATCACATATTATAGTATTCTGCACAAACAAATACTCATCTTTAATGCGCACGTTGGATTCGGAAACATCAAGATAATTCGCGTTCTTTTGCAGAGCCGCGGCGTAGTCCTTTAAAAAATCGGCGGAGAACTTTGAATTGAAATCCGAAACATTCAGCCCGTCGCTCGTCCTGAGCGCGAGCATCACCGTCTCCTCCTTCTGCCCTTGCAAGTCGATTTCCTCTCTGTCCACGACGGGGAAGCAGTTGCCTAAAATGCACTTGAAATACTCGTCGAGGTTGAATGTGTTTGTAAAGCGCACGTTCTTTATGCAGGACGACGCGGACACGCCGAACCCGATATATTCGCCCCTGCGCCAATAGTTCATGTTGTGGCGGCTCTTCTTGCCGTTTTTGCAAAAGTTGGAGACTTCGTAGCGCTCAAACCCCGTTTCTTTGAGCTTTTTCACGCCGAACGCATACATTTCGGCGACTTCGTCGCCGTCGGGGAGCTCGCCGTTTAAGTAGTCGGTATAAATCGGAGTGCCGTCCTCGGGCGTGAGCGCGTACATCGATATATGGCTTGCGCCGAAAGCCGAGGCGACTTCTATCGTCTTGGAGATGTCGTCAAGGGTCTGCCCTTTCAGCCCTATCATGACGTCCACGTTGAAATTTTCGCCCTTCAACAGCTTTGCGCTCGCGACGAATTGATTCAACGTGTGACTTCTTCCGAGGTCGCGCAGCAGGCTGTCTATCGCCGATTGCAGACCGACGGAAAAGCGGTTTATCCCGCACTTTTTATAGAGTTCCAGCTTTTGCGCGCTGACAGAGCCGGGGTTCATCTCTATCGTTATCTCGGCGTCGCTTGTCATGCGGAAATATTTTTTAGCCGCCGCAACGAGCATGGCGATATAGCTTTCGTCGATTACAGACGGCGTTCCGCCGCCTATGTAGAGAGTATCGAAAACGTAGTCTTTAAGTTCCGCGCTGCGCATTAGCATTTCGCGGTAAACGCAGGTCATGTAGCTTTCCGCAAACCCCAATTTATCGGGAAAGGAAGTAAAATCGCAATACCTGCATTTTGACTTGCAAAAGGGTATATGCACGTAAATTCCCGCCAAAATTTATACCTCCCACCTGTACTTTTTCATGTCTACCTTGCCTTCGATGACTTCCACACCCTCGGATTGCAGAAGTTGCGCCTGCATATTTATCCCGCCGAACGCAAACGCGGGGCTCAATGAGCCGTCCTTGAAGACAACCCTGTGGCAGGGGTTTACTATCGGCTGCGGGTTGTTGTGAAGAGCCCACCCCACCTGTCTTGCGCTGCGCGGCGCGCCCAAAAGACGGGCGATGTCCCCATATGTCGTCACCTTGCCGCGGGGAACGCGCGCGAGCACTTCGTATACGCGTTGATTGAAATTCATAATATATCGTTTAAAGCGCGCGTTTTTTTTAATTTCGGGCGCGGCTCTCTCGTTTAAAGTCGGTTATAAGAAAATGCCTTAATCGGCGCGGGGTTGCGCCGAGCCGTAAGACGTCAGTCCTTATTTGTCTTTAAAATTTCCATGAACACTTCGGAGGGCACTTCCACGCTGCCTATCGAGCGCATGCGCTTTTTGCCTTCCTTTTGCTTTTCAAGCAGCTTTTTCTTGCGGGTTATGTCGCCGCCGTAGCACTTGGCGAGGACGTCCTTTCTGACCGCTTTCACCGTCTCGCGCGCGATTATCTTGCCGCCTATCGCCGCCTGAACGGGAATTTCGAACAGCTGGCGGGGAATGGCTTCCTTTAAATTTTCGCACAGCGTCCTGCCGCGGGAGTACGCCGAGTCCTCGTGCACTATCATAGAGAGCGCGTCGCACACCTCGCCGTTGAGCATAATGTCGAGCTTGACGAGCTTGCTCTTTTCGTAGCCTATAAGCTCGTAATCGAAGCTCGCATAGCCGCGCGTGCGCGATTTTATCTTGTCGAAGAAATCGAAGATTATTTCGTTTAGCGGCAGTTTGTATTCGAGTTTGACGCGGTTTTCTTCCAGATAAGTCATCTGCTCGAAAATTCCCCTCTTGTCGCGGCAGAGGTCCATTATCTGCCCGAGATATTCGGGCGGGGAATAGATATCCGCGTGGACTATGGGCTCTTCCATGCTGTCTATATAGGAGGGCGCGGGCAGGTGCGAGGGGTTGTCCACGAACACCACTTCCCCGTCCGTCTTTATCACCTTATAGCTTACCGAAGGCGCGGTGGTTATTATGTCGAGGTTGAACTCCCTTTCGAGCCTTTCCTGCATAATCTCCATGTGTAAAAGCCCGAGGAAGCCGCAGCGGAAGCCGAAGCCGAGCGCCTGCGAATTGTCGGGTTCGAATACGAGCGACGCGTCGTTGAGCTGCAACTTCATGAGCGCTTCTTTCAAATCGTTGAATTTCGAGCCGTCGAGGGGGTAAATTCCGCAGAACACCACCGACTGCACCTTTTTATAACCGGGCAGGGGCTGTTCCGCCCGCCTTTCGGCGTTTATCACGGTATCGCCCACGGCGACGTCCTGAATGGACTTTATCGAGGCGGCGATATACCCGACTTCGCCCGCAAAAAGTCCGTCTTTGGGCAACATCTGCGGGGCGAAAACGCCCACTTCCGTCACTTCGTACACCTTGTCCGCGCGGAAAGTGGTTATCTTGTCGCCCACGTTCACCTTGCCGTCTTTGAG
>CANREX010000152.1 GCA_947629735.1 uncultured Clostridia bacterium | reverse complement strand
CTGCGATTTTTAAGGGCGTGCGAAATATATAATCGCAGGCATTCACCTCGCCGAGGTGCAGGTATGCACAAATTGAGACGAGCGCGGAGTTTCTCAAAACAGTGGACACCCACTGTTTTGAGAAACTCCGCGCTCGTCCCATGGTGGTGGTAGGGAGTTACTTTGAAACGGCATTTTCCCCAATTCTCTTAAAATCACTCACATATATGGTCTATATATAATACCAACGTCATTTGTAACGGGCAATAATGACAAAAGCGTTTATGCGCATAAATGATAGCGATATTTTGCCGTACAACAAAGGCGACGCTGACCTTTCGCCAACGCCGCCTTCGTATGATAAGGGGGAAAATGAATGAACGAACTTAAAACTGTAAAGCAACTTTCGTTTGTCTTTACACTAATTATTATAGATTTTATTGTAAAAAAGTAAAGTGTGGGAAATAATTTTTTTAAAATTTGTTAAATTTTATCATTTAGAACATTTTTTGAAAATGTGTTACAAAATAAAGCATAAACCGCTAATAAAATCTATCACTTTATGAATAATTACATAAATCTGCATAAAAGGCAGGAAATTACAGTGGAGATAAACGTCGCGCACAAGATGATTACGATCGGGGCGATTCTCCTCTTGTTTTCGCACTTTGCAAAGTACACAGCGGAGATATAAAAGACGGTCTCGCTCGACCCGTACAGCACGCACGCGCAGCGCGCTATGTAGCTGTCCGCGCCGTAGCGGGTTATGATGTCGGTCAAAAAACTCAAAGACCCGCTGCCCGAAAAGGGCTTTATCAGCACGAGGCGGGAAAGCTCCGTCGGCACGCCGAGGAAGGAAAACGCCGGCGCGAGCAGCCTTGAAAGCGCCTCGGACAGGCGTGAGCGCTCGAACACCTCGCACATGATAAACACGCACACCAGCAGCGGGATAAGGTCGAGGGTGAATTTCATCGCGCTCTTCACGCCCTTGGAAAACGCGGGGTAAATCTGCACCCGCCTGTACAGCGCGTAGATTATGACGAAAATGAACAAGAGGGGTATTATGTAGCGCATTTGCCCCTCTTTTTCGCCCGCAACTTTTCGTAAAGAAGGTATAACAGCACCGCGCTTCCCGTTGAAACAGCCGTTGCTATGAGCGACGGCAGGAAGATGTCGTACGCCGCAACGCTGCCCGCGGAAGCCCTGAGCGCGATGACGGTGGTGGGGATAAGCTGAATGGACGTCGCGTTTATAATAAACAGCAGGTTTTGCGCCCGCACGTTTTTGCTGCTTTCCAGCCTACCAATCGCCTTTACGGCGTAGGGGGTCGCCGCGCCGCCTATCCCCAACAGATTGCAGCTCAAATTCATGGCGATGTCCTCTATCGCCTCGCCGTCGTCGGTGCGGAAAAATTTTCTGCACGCGGGGGAAAGAAGCCTCGCCGCTGCCTTCGTCAGACCGCTCTCTTCCGCCACGGAGGAAAGCCCCATCCACACCGCGTACACGCCGAACAGCGTAAGGGCGCACCTTGCGGCTTTCATCACCCCGTCGAGCAGCGCGGGCAAAAACTCGGCGGGCGAGCTCACGCACAAAATCAGCGAAGAAATCAGCAAAACAATGGTAAAAATGACGTTCATACTCAAATATTATTCGCGCGCGCCCGTCTTTATTCTGCCGCGGGCTTTATTCTGCCGCAAAACAATTTACTTTTTCGGTAAAATATGGTAATATATTTAAACGCGTGGGAGTGACAACCACCCGCACGGCGCGAAATTGCAGCGCGACAATGAGTGACAACCACCCACACGGCGCAAAATTGCGGCGAAAGAGAGGTCGCACGCTCGACAAACCGCCTGCAAACGCAAAAAAAGACCTTTAAAACACCTTGCCGCGGAGATGTCCCCCGCGCAAAAGAGGCAACATGAAAAAATTCTATTTGACATCGGCGATAACTTACACCTCGGGCAAGCCGCATATCGGCAACACCTACGAGGTAATACTCTGCGACGCGATAGCCCGCCAGAAGAGGCTGGAAGGCTACGACGTCTTTTTCCAGACGGGCACTGACGAGCACGGTCAGAAAGTGGAGCTCAAAGCCGCGGAGAAGGGGGTCACGCCCAAAAAATTCGTGGACGACGTCGCGGGCGAAATCAGGCGGATATGGGATCTGATGGACGTTTCCTACGATAAATTCATTCGCACGACGGATAACGACCACGAAAAGACGGTCGCCGCGATTTTCAAAAAATTCTACGAAAAGGGAGATATATACAAGTCCTCCTACGAGGGGCTGTATTGCCTTCCCTGCGAAAGTTTCTGGACGGAAAGTCAGCTTGTGAACGGGAGATGTCCCGACTGCGGCAGGGAAGTCAAGCCCGCCAGGGAGGAAGCGTACTTCTTTGCGATGGGCAAGTACGCAAACGCCTTGGTCAAGCACATTTTGACCCACCCCGAATTCATTCAGCCCGCCGCCCGCAAGAACGAGATGATGAACAACTTCCTCCTCGCGGACGAATTTGTCGGCAAGTCCGACAAGGAAATTCTGGCGGCGGCGGAAAACGGCACGCTTAAAACCAAGCTGCAAGATCTGTGCGTTTCGCGCACGACGTTCAAATGGGGCATACCCGTGGACTTCGACAAAGGTCACGTCGTCTATGTATGGCTGGACGCGCTCACGAACTACATTTCGGGCGTCGGCTACGGCGTGGATGGCGGCGGCGAGCTCTACAAAAAGCTCTGGCCCGCGGATGTCCACGTCGTCGGCAAGGACATTATGCGCTTCCACACCATATATTGGCCTATATTTTTGCTCTCTTTGG
>CANREX010000151.1 GCA_947629735.1 uncultured Clostridia bacterium | reverse complement strand
TGGGGAGAACACAAGAGGGGCAATAGGTGGAATTGCGGGAGCTGTAATTACGTAGTCTATAAACGCAGAGAAGCAAGCAGAACGAGGACGAGCGCGGAGCCTCTCAAAACAGTACTGTGCACTGTTTTGCCGCGCGAGCCGAGTGCGAAATTTTCAAAATAGTGCGATGCACTATTTTGTCGCACGAGTTGAGCTTGCGCATATTGCTTGGCGCAAGCGGTGACCGAAAAAGGCGTTGCCCTTACGCCTTTTGAGAGAGTGAGCGCATATCGTTCCGCGCGAACGGTGACCGAACACGGCGTTGCCCTTACGCCGTGTGAGACGCGAGCACCGACCGCAGGGAGTTTACAAAGACGTACACGACCAAGGGTCACCGCAGTACATTTCCAAATAATATACGGCGCAAGCAAAACCGCGATTTTGCGCAGCGCACGGTTGCGCGAGAATTTTGTGAACTTGCTTATATGCGTTTACGCGGCAGCACATATAAAAAGCAAAAAGGAACATAGTAAATAATACTATGCGCCTTACATGTATAATTTGCACTGTCAACCTGATTCTCTTGGGCATATGCGGCGGGGTTTACGCCTTTTCGGGGTTCAACCTGCTGCTGTTCGCCTGCTTTTATTCGGTCACCGCAATGCGGAGTTTCCTCGCGGTTTGCTTCGTCTCCGCGCTGTTCGCCGTGTACTATCTGCTGATTTTAAAGCCCTTCAAAGGTCTGAAATAACGCCTGCCGCCACTGCTGCAACTGCGATAAAATCAAGTGGACGTCACCGCGCTTTTTCAATAAAACGCCTTTCAGCCGTTGGTAATTTTGACGCTCACGCCCGTGCCCGCGTCCTGATACATTATCCAATATCCGCCCCCGTCTACGGGCATGAAGCTCGCGCAGCCGGCGAGGCTTGCGGGGGGATTTGCCCCGTCTGCGGATGGCACGCCGTAGCAGATGTACCGCGGCGAGCCCTCCACGCTGAGCACGCCGAACACGTAAAATTTGCCGCTTCCGTAGGGCACTTTCGCCCAGCGGCTGCCCTCCATTGCGCTTTCCAGCTTCTCTTCCTTGGGGTATGTCGCGAATATCTTTTCTATGTCGCCGCGCATGCGCCCGTAGAAGTCTCCGCCCGCAAGGCGAGGGGTAGAAATTTCGCCCTCTTTGCTTCCGCTGTTTTCGTCGCCGCTTTCGATTTCACTGCCGTCGCTTTGGCTGTATGCGGCGCGCGAATCGGGGAAAAAGACTTTGCTATCCTCCTCATTTTTGCCGTTGACCCCGTAATATGTGCCGTTTAACCGCTTTTCCCGCGCCGCGAAAGCGCCAGAATTCTCCTCATTTTCGCCGCCTGCACGCCCGCTCTTTTTTTGCGTTTTACCTTGGCGTACAGCTCGACCGTCCTCATCAGCGCCATATTCATAGTAGTTCACCTCCGCAATGGCTTCGTCGTCGTACGCCGCAGCCCCGCTCTGTTCTGGCGGAGTTTTATTTGCGGACTGCCCCGCAGTTTTTTCCTCGGAATTTTCCGATAGCTTGTCAGTTGACTTCGCCGCACTTTTTCCTTTGGAATTTTGCGCTATTTGCGGCGGAGGAAGTTCCCGCCGCGCCATCTCCTCTTTGAGGTCGGGCAGCGCGCACGCCATCTGACCGCACGCCGCGTCGGCTATCGGACGGCAGGAATTGTTGCAGTAGCAGACGATAAAGGCGAAGCCGTAAGCGAGGTTGAAGTCACATTCCTCTTCGTAATTCGCGCCCTCGAAAACCGCCGTCTTCAAGCCGTCGGTTATGCCGCACACATACCGCCCTTCGCTGAGCGGCGCAAAGTTGATGAGCGAGGCTTCCACCTTTAAAAACCCCGCGTACGTCTCCGCCTTGACCACTCCCGAAAGCGCCCCGCCATCCGCGGAAAAGCCGTTCATAATCTGTTTTATTACCGCTATTTTTTTGGTATATCCCGTCAAAGCCCAACCCCCGACTCGCCTGTTTTTGAATTACGACTATATTATTTATGATAATATTATATTTATGACAATATGATAACGCACCCGCCCGCGCGCAAGAAAAGTTTTCACCGTCGCGACCGATTACCGCCCGCTTTTGAGTACTTCACGCCGCGAAAATTTTATTATGGCATAATGATAACGCACCCACCCGCGCGCAATATGAATATATTTGTATTATAACGCTTTATTTTGTCATTTGGGTTTGGGGTTATAGGTGAAGTTACCCCTGCCAGACCTATTCGACTGCACTCGCCTTACGGCTCGTTCCGCTTTGTGAACGCATATATTTCTTTATTGTCATTCTGCCCGAGGGCGTTAGCCGACGGTTTGTAGAAAATTTTTGCAATTAAGCAAAAATTTTCACAAAGCGTAGTGAACGATTATTATTTTTACTGTCATTCTGAGCAAGCACCGCAGGTGCGCAGTCGAAGAATCCGGAATTTCATTGCGCTTATGAATTTCCTTTGCGGCATACCCCAGCCAGATTCCTCGGCAAGCTCGGAATGACAAAGCGGAGTGAACAACTTTTATTTTTACTGTCATTCTGAGCGTAGTGAGGCTGAAAGCCGAACGCAGTCGAAGAATCCGAAATTTCATTGCGCTTAGGTCTTTCCTATGTGACATACCCCAGCCAGATTCCTCGACAGGCTCGGAATGACAAAGCGGAGTGAACAACTTTTATTTTTTCTGTCATTCTGAGCGTAGCGTAAGCGTAGTCGAAGAATCCGGTAGAATTTAGTGAATAAGCCGTTTCAAAGTTACTCCCTACCACCACGTGGGACGAGCGCGGCGCTTCTCAAAACAGCACAGTGCGCTGTTTTGCCGCGCGAGCCGAGTGCGAAATTCTCAAAATAGTGCGGTGCACTATTTTGTCGCACGAGTTGAGCTTGCGCATATTGCTTGGCGCAA
>CANREX010000150.1 GCA_947629735.1 uncultured Clostridia bacterium | reverse complement strand
CCCGCGACATTTACCTTGGCAAGGTAACGCTCTACCACTGAGCCACTCCCGCATAAAATTCTTCCGCACTGTTCTGGTGGGAGCTACAGGGCTCGAACCTGTGACCCACTGCTTGTAGGGCAGTTGCTCTCCCAACTGAGCTAAGCTCCCGAATGCTTAACTAATATATCAAATTCACCCGATAAATGCAAGCGATTTTTTCTTGTTTTTCGTAAATTTTATAATTTTTTTTGAGCGATATGGTGCGTCCGCCGTTCACACTACAATATATTGTATGTGGTGACATCTACGCGCGCAAATAATCTGAAATCTCATTGCGGGTTGATGTCATTTTATTGTTTTCAAAGAGTATTTTTTGACGTCTGCCTGCCTGGAAATAACCCACAGCGCGATTTTTTACCCCGATCGTTGAAAATCCCGACGATTGAAATTATCGACTGTCGCCCCCCCCCGCCCGTTGTTCGCCGCCCGCCGCCCGCCGCTCGCGGCGGGCGGCGGGCAATGGACGGCTTCCCGATAATATCGCATATATCCGAAATTCAAGGGGTAAATAATGCGCGAAAGGGGAAAAATAAGCGGTAAAAGGACAAAAGAGGAGGGCATTTTGCAAAAAGTATTGAAATTTTTCCGTTTATGGTATAAAATGGTAAAAAAGGAGGCTTATAATGCGTAAAAATTTCGGAAAGCAGAGCTGGATTCTTCCCCAGCCCGTGCTCATTATCGGCACTTACGGCAAAGACGGCAAGCCCGACGCGATGAACGCGGCTTGGGGCGGCATGTATGACGACGACAAGGTGGTAATCTGCCTCGGCTCGCACAGGACTACGGAGAACATCAAGGCGCGCAAGGCGTTCACGCTAAGTTTCGGCGACAGAAAAAACCTCGTCGCGTGCGACTATGTGGGGATAGTCTCCCAGACGGACGAGCCCGACAAGATGGAAAAGGCGGGCTTCACCGCAGTAAAGAGCGAAAAGGTGGACGCGCCCGTCATCGAGCAGTTCCCCGTGACAATGGAGTGCAAACTCGTCAAGTTCAACGAGGACGGCGACGTCGTCGGTGAGATAGTCAACGTCAGCGCGGAGCAGAGCGTTCTCGACGAAAAGGGCAGGATAGATTTGGGCAAGCTCGATCTGATAATTTTCGACCCTGTAAACGCCGCGTACAGGGCGGTCGGGGAGAAGGTCGGCAACGCCTTTTCGGACGGCAAAAAGCTCGGCTGATTTTTCTGCCTGCCGCACGTGCGGGAGAGTTTGTTGACATCTAACGGCTTTGCACTTAATGCGGCGGGGCGAATTTGAGTTGTTTCGCGCATTTCAGGGCGAAATTTTGCTCGGGACGGCGATTTTTTCGCAAAATGAGTATAATTCTAATAAACCGCGCTTTCAAACGCGCTTAACCGCGTTTGATTTCACCCGACTTTGAAAAAATTATCGGCAATGAGGGCGGCAAAACCCGAGCAATTGCGGTCGGCGATAAGGCGGGCGGTATATTCAAAGGCGGTTTATACGAAAATAAAAATGCGCGCGCTGCGCGCGAAGGAGTGTGATATGGGGCTTTTCAATCTGTTTTTTACCAACAGGGCGGCAAGGAACGGCAACGGCGGTGAACTCAAAGCGCTGAGAGAACCCAAGTCGAAGTGGTATCGCATCGTGCAGACGATCGCCATAATTCTCATCGTTTTGGGCGCGGCTCTGCTTATAATGAGCTTTTTCTTCCCCGCGCTGAACAAAAACTTCGATTTGTGGCTTAAAGTTTCGCTCGTCATGATAGCGTTGGGCGGCGGCGGGCTTTTCACACTGCCGTGGGTGTTCTTCCTCGAACGCAACAAAAGGCTTGTGGACGAAAAGACGTATGCGGACAAGGTGAACGGCAAATTCAAATACATCGCGTTTGCGTTTTTCGCCGCGATAGGCGTGTGCACCGTGCTCTGGATAATAGCGGTTTTCACCGTGCATGTGGACACGTTTACGGAACTTGGCGAAGTTTATGCGGGCGATAAGCCGAAATCCGTGCTTGCGGACGACGGCATGCTGGTATTCCTCGCCGTGGCGATAATACTTTCGTTGCAGGTGGGTATAGCGTCCTTTGTGACGTCAAACGCGCTTCGTTTCCGCAAGAAATTCCTCGCGGTGCGCGTTATACAGTACGTCTCGTTGCTGATTATCGACATATGGCTGAGCTGGATAGCGGGCGCGCTGTTCGGCGGCACGCTCATAACTTACGAAGCGAACGGCAATCATTCGATAGCCACGCCCATAAATCCGCTGCACGGAGTGGTTGTCATCGCAATATTGGCGGCTATCGCGCTGCTCGTGACCGTTCTGACGGTCAACCGCATGGTTTACAGGGAGAGAATGGACCTGTTCACGCGCGGGCTCGGCGCGGCGTATACGGCGACGGACGACGACATCATTCAGGGCACATTCAGCGAGGCGGAACGCATTTCCGAAACGGGCGGCTCGGTGGTGTTCAAAACGGCGGAAGAACCTGCCGAAAGCGCGCCTTCGGTTAAGTCTGCGGAAGAACAGCTCGCGACCATTGCGGACCTTCGCGACCGCGGCTTGATTACCGAAGAGGAGTACAACAAGAAGAGGCAGGATATTATTGACAAGCTGTGAGCGGCTTGGGGGGTAGGTATGGGGGCGGCGCGCCGGAAGGCGCGCCGCCTTTTTGTGCGAAGGGGCGGCGAGGTTTTTTGACCTCGCCGCCCCTTCGCACGCTGCCGCTAAACGCATATAAGCGGCGTTCTGCTTTGTTGCGTTCCGCTTTTGCTCGGTCATTTACTTCATTGTAAACTCCCTTCGCAAAATGCTCACGCGCCTCGCATAACTTGCTTCTCTGCGTTTATAGACTACGTAATTACAGCTCCCGCAATTCCACCTATTGCCCCTCTTGTGTTCTCCCCACTTCCCTATCTATGGAAGTGGGGAG
>CANREX010000149.1 GCA_947629735.1 uncultured Clostridia bacterium | reverse complement strand
GCACGAAAAGTTCAAAACCTATTACGACTTGGTTTTGCGGGCGCACATGCTCGTAAAGGAGCGCTTCAAGAGCGGAATGAAGGGAAAGGAAGGCGACGCAATCGCCCGCGATTTCCTCGCAAAATACGACTTGGCGCAATATTTCACTCATTCCCTCGGGCACAGCTTGGGCGTGAACATACACGAATCCCCCAATCTTTCCCCCGCGGAAGAGGCGGTTTTTGCGGACGGCATGGTCTTTTCGGACGAGCCCGGGGTGTATCTTGCGGGCGAGCTCGGAATTCGCATAGAGGACACTGTGACGCTCAAAGGCGGAAAGGTTTTAAGCCTTACCGACAGCTCGAAAGAGCTCATAATATTATAACTTGCGGCGGTTATTATAACTTGCGACGGTAAAAAGCCGAAAAATTAACTTGAAATCTTTAAGGAGAATATAAAAATGGCATCAATTTTGGCAGGAGACATCAGAAAGGGCTCAACATTCGAATACAACGGCAAGGGCGTTTACACCGTAACCGAATTCCAGCACGTAAAGCCCGGCAAGGGCGCGGCGTTCGTCAGGGCGACGCTCAAAAACGTGGTTACGGGGCAGGTGCTTTCGGATATCACTTTCAACCCCACGGCAAAGCTCGAAACGGCTCAGGTTGAAACGAGGAAGATGAGCTATTCCTACACCGACGGGGAATTCTACTATTTCATGGACCCCGATTCGTTTGAAATGATAACTCTCAATCTCGACCAGGTAGAGGACGCTCTCAAATACATCAAAGAGAACGACATGGTCACGATAAAGTTCCTGCACGGCACGGCGTTCTCGGTAGAACCCGAAAACTTTGTGGAACTCAAAGTAATAGAGTGCGAACCGGGCGTCAAGGGCAACACCGCGACCAACGCCATGAAGAACGCGACCGTCGAGACGGGTGCAACCATTCAAGTGCCCATGTTCGTCGAAGAGGGCGAAATCATAAGGATAGATACCCGTAGCGGCGAATACATGTCGAGGGTAGGCAAATAATCGCGCAATGAAAGCCGTAGTCCAGCGCGTACTGCGGGCAAGCCTTTCGGTTGACGGAAAGTTGATATCTTCCGTCGGCAACGGTTTGGTCGTGTTTTTGGGGATAAAGGCGGGCGACGAAGAGCAGCTGTGCGATAAATTCGCGTTCAAGGTGGCAAGGCTGAGGATATTCGAGGACGAAAACGGCAAGATGAACAGATCCGTTCTCGACGTCAAAGGCGAAGTTCTCCTCGTCTCGCAATTCACGCTTTACGGCGACTGTTCGCACGGCAACCGCCCCAGCTTTTCGGGCGCGGAAGAGCCCGTCCGCGCGAAATTTCTGTATGAAAAATGCGCGGAAAAGTTGCGCGGGCAGGGGCTTACGGTCAAGCTCGGCGTGTTCGGCGCGGATATGAAGATAGAGCAGCTCAACGACGGACCTGTCTCTATAATAATGGACTTTTAATTAAAGTTGTGGGAAACAGGGCGAGGCTATCGCCCTGTTTGAGCATATTATGAACTTTTTCAAACATCTGAAAACCGTGACGAGGCACAGGAGGGAAGTCAGACGGAATTGTTTCAAGGTCGGGCTTATCCGCCGCGGCTTGCTTCACGACCTTTCCAAGTTTTCGCCGTCGGAATTTATCCCGGGAGTGAAATATTATCAGGGCGTCCGCAGCCCGCAGGCGCGCGAAAGGGAGCTTTTCGGCTATTCCGCCGCGTGGCTGCACCACAAGGGCAGGAACAAGCATCACTTCGAGTATTGGACGGACGTGGACGCCTGCGGCAACGCTGTCGCGGTGGATATGCCGCCCGTCTACTTTGCCGAAATGGTGTGCGACAGGATAGCCGCGAGCAAGGTCTATAAGGGCAAGGACTACCGCGATTCGAGCGCGCTTGAATATTTCCTCGGGAGAAAAGATTCCTGCAACATGAACGCGGAGACGGCGGCACGCCTCGAATATTTTCTGACTTTGCTTGCAAACAGCGGCGAAAAGGCAATGTTCGCCGAGCTGAAAAAATACGTAAAAGAGGGCAAAAAAGCGCAAAAACAGGCTAAAAAGGATAGGAAAAAGTCCGTTTGACCTAATTTTGCGCAAACATGCGCGCAAATCCCGCGCATATAGCAAACCCGCGGCTTTTACTGCTTTTGCGCAGTTCGGGTTTTGCAGATGTCCGCAAATATTAAAAAAACGCCAAAGGCGCGCCGCTTGAATTTCAAGCGGCGCGCCCGTCCACTTTAAAATTTTCTATTTCGTCCTTGCGATTTTCACGTTGTCGCTCGTCCTGCTGCGCAGTTCCTTGACGGGGTGCTCGCTGTCCTGATATCTGTAATCTTTGCCGAGCCTGTCTATCGCCTTGGAGATAACGAGGTGTGAGGGATTTCTCTCGGGGTCGCCCGACATATACTTCTGGTAATCGAAATATCTGTGGTCGTCGGGCAGCCGTTTGATGTCCTTGTAGTCGAGGTCGTCGCCCGTCAGCGTAATCGTGCTGCCGAGGACGCGCCTGATATAGTCCTTGTTTTCGCCGAGTTTTAAAAGTTTCGGGAATTCTCCGTCGCCGCAGACGTCCTCGAAGTTCTTCTTTTCGTATTTTTTGAGGAGTTTCGCGGCGGTTTTTAAGTGAGAAACTTCCATTTTGAAGTGTTCCGTCCAAATCTTTTTGATGAATTCCTCGCAGTCGTCCTGCATGGCGGAGTAGTACAGCCAACATTCGCAGTATTCGTGCATGACCCACTGTTCAAGCCACGTGAGATTGGGGTCTTTCAGACTTTCGTACTGCGTGACGTGCGCCTCTTCAATCATGGCTATTTCCGCATACAGCTTTCTTCCCAAGTCGTTCTTGTACCACTGCGCGATATTCATATAGTAGTTCATTGTCTGCTGTTCGGCGGCGGTTATGGTGGAAGCGACGAGCTTGCTGTACAAATCGCTCTTTTCGGCTACCATGTGCGGCTTTAAATCGTCCGTGGGATAG
>CANREX010000148.1 GCA_947629735.1 uncultured Clostridia bacterium | reverse complement strand
GTTGGCGTAGCGGTAGAGGTGGTCGAAGTCCTCCAACAGCGCAAAGTTCAACGCCTGAATATTGGTCTCGTTTTTCTCGTTGCGGGCGAGAACGGCAGTGAGGTCTACGGCGAGCTGCTCGTACGCTATCGTCGTTTCGAGTATGCTTTCGTTGATGGGCTTCAAACAGCTTATGCGCTTTTGCTGTTGCTGTTCCTGACGGCGCACCGTGGCGAGGGCGCGCAAAATTTCGGGCTCGTCGCAGTGCCGCGCGAATTGGTGCATGAACCACGCGGATTCGAATTCCGTGCCGTTCATCAAAATTATGCGGGTCTTGACATAAGGGGAAGTGGTCTCCTTGTTGTAGCTTCTGGGGTACATTTTTCTCAAAGGCAGAAAGTTGTTCTGCAAGCTCTTGCATTTTTCCGTGATAGGGTTCATAATTTTTTCCTCCGTTTTAATGATTGACCTAAATAATTTTTTTAAACATGCCGTTTCGGGCTGTCAATTTGCTTGTAAATTTCAGAGGGATATGATATAGTAATAGATGAAGAGCGCAGGCGTCGCCTATCGGTATGGCGTCAGCTTCCCAAGCTGATTTTGGCGGGTCCGACTCCCGTCGCCTGCTCCATGCAAAAGCAAACCTCCCCAATCGGAGGTTTGCTTTTTCTTTGCCTTATATGCCTTCCCGACCTTTTAAAAGCCGCAAATTGTGTACATGGTGTGAAAAAAATTTTTGCGGCGAGCTTTTAAAATTTGCTCTTTTTTTGCGTTAGTCGGGGCATACTATGGGGGCAATCGCGATTTTTGCCGCTTTCACACGGTTGTCGCAAAATGTCGAAAAATACTTGCAATACGCCCTGTACGAGAGTATAATATAATATATATATTATATTTCCGAATCTGCGTAATATAATCTGCGTATTATAAACGGTGGGACATTGTGATTAAGATTATTGATTTATTCGATTTAACGCATACTATGGCGGGGGAATATCTCCGCGGCTATACCTTGCCGTGGGAAGCTCTTTCGGGAATAAGCGATCTTATATTGCGCCTTGGGGAAACTCTCGGCAACGATTACGTCTGCTTGGACGAGGGCGTCTGGGCGCATAAGAGCGCGAAGATATCGCCCACGGCGTATATCGGCGCGCCCGCGATAATAGGCGAGGGTTCGGAAATAAGGCACTGCGCTTATATCAGGGGCAGCGCGGTCGTCGGCAAAGACTGCGTTATCGGCAACTCCTGCGAGGTCAAAAATTCCATTATATTCGACGGCGCGCAGATTCCCCATTTCAATTACGTAGGCGACAGCATAATAGGCTACAAGGCGCATTTGGGCGCGGGGGCGATAACCTCCAACATCAAATCGGACAAGAGCCCGATTGTCGTCAAAGGCGCAGACGAAAATTACGTCACGGGTCTCATAAAGATGGGCGCTATGATAGGCGACTATGCGGAAATCGGCTGCAACAGCGTGCTAAATCCGGGTACGGTGATAGGTCGCAGGACGAGCGTTTATCCCCTTTCCAACGTCCGCGGAATTATAGAGGCGGACAGCATTTACAAGGGCGAAGGCAGTATAGCGCGGAAAATTCCCGCAAAGAAAGATTAAAATTAAGATTAGTATTAAAGAGAAAATTTCGGGTTTTCAGGTGAAGCATGGGAAGATATTTCGGAACGGACGGTTTCAGGGGAGAGGCAAACGTAACGCTTACGGCGGAGCACGCGTATAAGGTAGGCAGATATCTCGGTTGGTATCTCACCAAGCGCAAGCGCGCCGCGGGCGACGATTCCCCCGCAAAGGTCGTAATCGGCAAGGATACGCGCAGGTCGAGCTATATGTTCGAATATTCCCTTTCCGCAGGGTTGACATCCTCGGGCGCGGACGCATATCTTCTTCACGTCACCACAACGCCGTCCGTCGCGTATATCACCCGCACGGAAGGCTTCGATTGCGGCATAATGATTTCCGCAAGCCATAATCCCTACTACGACAACGGCATAAAACTGTTCAACGCGGGCGGCGAAAAGATGGATGAGGACACCATCGCGCTTATAGAGGACTTCATAGACGGCAAGAACGCAGAAGATGTGAAGTTCGCCACGGGAAGGGAACTCGGCAGGACGGTCGATTACGTAGAGGGCAGAAACCGCTATATAGGCTATCTTATATCCCTCGGGATATATTCTTTCAAGGGCATAAAGGTAGGGCTTGACTGCGCAAACGGCTCGGGCTGGCGTATAGCCAAGTCCGTTTTTGACGCCCTCGGCGCGACGACTTACGTCATCAACGCTTCCCCCGACGGCTACAACATAAACGAGAACGCGGGCTCTACTCATATCGAAGGGCTGTGCGCGTTCGTCAAGGAAAAGGGCTTGGACGTAGGTTTTGCCTTTGACGGAGACGCCGACAGGTGTATCTGCGTGGACGAAAACGGAAACGCGGTCAACGGCGATAAAATTTTATATATCTGCGGCAATTACATGCGCGAAAAGGGCGAACTCACCAACAATACGGTAGTGGCGACGGTGATGTCCAATCTCGGGCTTTTCAAGGCGTTCGACAAGTTGGGCATAAGCTATGCCAAGACGGCTGTCGGCGACAAAAACGTACACGATTACATGGCGGCGCACGGCAACAGGTTGGGCGGCGAACAGTCGGGTCACATAATCTTTTCCAAGTACGCCACGACGGGCGACGGCATTTTGACGAGTTTGAAAGTCATGGAAGTCATGCTCAGCGAAAAGAAAACGCTTTCCGCCCTCGCTTCGCCCGTGCAGGACTACCCGCAGGTACTCAAAAACATAAAAGTTTACGATAAAAAGGCGGCGCAGGCGGACATCGACGTGCGCAAGGCGATAGAAGAGGCGGAAAAGCAGCTTTCGGGCGACGGGCGCGTCCTCGTGAGGGAGTCGGGCACAGAACCCCTCGTAAGGGTAATGGTTGAAGCCCGCACAAAGCAGCAGTGCGAACTTCTCGCCGACAAGATAATAGATACCATAAGGG
>CANREX010000147.1 GCA_947629735.1 uncultured Clostridia bacterium | reverse complement strand
GGGATTCCTCGACTACGCTCGGAATGACGCTAACCTTATACCTCCCCACTCCCCTTGGTTGAGGGGAGTGGGGAGGGTAGGGTAGGGTGTGGGGTTTACCTGTCGCCGCAAAGCGGCGGCGTTTTCACTTAATACTACCGGATTCTTCGACTTCGCTAACGCTTCGCTTTGTGAAAATATTTGCTTAGTCGCAAAAATTTTCTACAAACCATCGGGCTTGCGCCCTCGGGCAGAATTACAGAGGAGAGGGCATACGCCCTCTGGCAGAATGACAACAAAATAAAGCAAAAATTTTCAAAAAACCTGTCGAGGAATCAAACAGGTTTAGTTTTTGCCTTATCACCTTTCAAACCGCAAAAAAAATATTGCCCGAGGGGGCAATATTTTTTATCGCTTTATAGCCGAATTGTTTCGCTTTTCAGCCGAATTACTTATTGTAATTGACGATTTGGGCGAAGTCGAGTTTTAAAGAAGCGCCGCCGATAAGTCCGCCGTCGATGTCGGGCTGAGCCATAAGCCCTTTGCAGTTTGCGGCGTTCATGCTGCCGCCGTATTGAATTATTACGCTCTGCGCACACATAGGGCAGAAGAGTTCGCCAATCTTTTTGCGTATAAAGGCAATCGTTTCCTGCGCCTGCTCGTCGGTGGCGGTCTTGCCCGTGCCTATCGCCCACACGGGCTCGTACGCGATGACGACTTTTTTGATGTCGTCCACGTCTTTCAGTCCGAATTCAAGCTGTCTTGCGATGACCTTTTCGGTCAAGCCGTTTTCCCGCTCTTCGAGCGTTTCGCCAACGCATACTATGGGGGTAATGCCGTTTTTGAGCGCGGCGAGAGTGCGTTTGTTGACGCCCTCGTCCGTTTCGCCGAAGTACTGCCTGCGCTCGCTGTGTCCGATTATCGCGTACTTCACGCCGTACTCTTTGAGCATTTCGGCGGAGATTTCCCCCGTAAACGCTCCCTTATCCGCCCAGTGCACGTTTTCCGCGCCGATAGCAATGTTCGTGCCTTTCGCGGCTTTCGTCATTTCTGGAATGAGTATCGCGGGCACGCACAGCGCAACGTCGCAGTCCGCGTCCTTGACGAGCGGAGCGAGTTCGGCAATAAGTTTTGCGCCGCTCGCGGCCGTCATATTCATCTTCCAATTTCCCGCAATAAAAGGTTTTCTGCTCATAAAATTCTCCTGAAATTTATTTTCACACACAATTATAACACCAAAAAAGCGCAAAAGCAATTTTCGGCGCGCAAAAAAATCGTCCGAATAGCTTAATTTGCGGCTTTATACGGACATCAACGCGGTTTTGCGCCAACCACGCGCAATTTTAACGATGAAAGCCGAAGAGATGTCATGCTCTGTCGCTGCCGTTCGTCCCGCCGTTATCCGCACTGTTCTGCGCGTCGGTCTCAATGACTTTGATTTTGTATTCCGCGGCGATGTCCTTCACGCTCACCCCGTAAAGTTTGTTGCGTATCAGCTTGACGTCTTTCAAATAGGAAGAGAGCACAAGCCAGAAAACGACGCTTATGCACACGGCGAAAAGCCCCACGCTGAGCACGCACATTCCCGTCATCGTGCGCTGTTGCGTGAACGAAAAAATGCTGTACGCGATTATAAACAGCGCGATAAAAATGTGACTTACCGCCACGATTATACGGGCTACGGAAAGACTCCAATCTATTTTTCTGAAAAGAGTGTTCATAATGACCTCCACGAGTTTAGCAAAATATTACAACAATCGCTCGGTTTTGTCAACCCGCGCGGCGGCAAGTGAGAAAATCGGGCGCAACAGAGGGATAAAGAGACGGGGAGAAGGAGCGACGGGCAAAGGAAGGGCGAGAAAGGAGGGGAGATAACGCAAGGCAAATGGCAAAAGAAAAGGGCGGGGGAAGGATAGAAAAATTCAAGTCGCGCGCAAAAAATTCCAAAATAAACCAGAAAAACCCGACAAGCAATAATGCGGAAAGGCTTGAAGATGTCAAAAAAACAAGCGCCCCGCGCGGCTTACATAGCCGCGCGGGGCGCACCCTTAAATCAAATCACCTTGACAAACTTCCGCAAAAAGCGGACTTTGCAAATTCTGTCAAGCCCTTTTACTTCTTGTCGTTGAGGCAGGCAATGCCGGGCAGAACCTTGCCTTCGAAGAGTTCCAGCGACGCGCCGCCGCCCGTGGAGATGTGCGTCATCTTGTCCGCAAACCCGAGCTGCTGAACCGCCGCCGCGGAATCGCCGCCGCCGATAATGGTGGTGCACTTGCCGTAGACGTCCGCCAGAGCCTGCGCAACCGCGATCGTGCCCTTTGCGAGCGTGGGATTTTCAAATACGCCCATAGGACCGTTCCAAACGACGGACTTCGCGCTCTTTATCTCGTCGGCGTACAGCTTTCTCGTCTTTTCGCCTATATCCATGCCCATCATGTCCGCGGGTATCTTGTCCGCGTCAACCGTTTTGACGTCAACGGGCGCGTCGATGGGGTCGGGGAACGACTTGGTTATGACCGCGTCGATGGGCAGAAGCAACTTCTTGCCCGCCTTTTCGGCTTTCTCCATCATTTCCTTGCAGTAGCCTATCTTTTCCTCGTCGAGGAGCGAAGTGCCTACCTCGTAGCCCTTTGCTTTGAGGAAGGTGTACGCCATTCCGCCGCCGATGATGAGCGTATCGCATTTTTCCAGAAGGTTGGAGATGACGTTCAGCTTGTCGGCAACCTTCGCGCCGCCCAATATGGCGACGAAAGGACGGGCGGGATTTTCCAGCGTGTTCGCCATGACGGAAAGTTCCTTTTCGATGAGGAAGCCGCAGACGGCGGTCTTTATAATGCCGTATTCGACGATAGCCGCGGTGGAAGCGTGGGAGCGGTGCGCCGTTCCGAACGCGTCGTTAACATATATTTCCGCGTCATAAGCGAGGGCTTTGCAGAACCCTTCGTCCTTCTTTTCCTCTTCCCAGTGGAAGCGCAGATTTTCAAGCAGGACAGCTTCGCCTTCTTTGAGCGCGTCGCGCTTAGCCTTGGCGTCGGGTCCGATGACATCGGTTGCGAAAACCACTTTGCCGTTAAAAAGTTCGGCAAG
>CANREX010000146.1 GCA_947629735.1 uncultured Clostridia bacterium | reverse complement strand
TATGATATCTCCTTGCCCGTGTACGGCGAATTCACGCTGTATGCGCGCACGCAAAAGGCGGTCGTCGCGGACATCGACAGGCAGCTCGACTGCGAAGAATTTCTCTCGTCCGCGCATGACAGACCGCTCGAAACGCCCGATTTTACGGGAGATAACGACTTCCTCAGGGTCAGCGACGAAAGCGGCTCGGTAAGCCTCTGCGACGGCGGTCTGCTCGTTGTCGGCAAGGGGCTTTATTTTTATTTCGGCGGAAGCGGCGAACTCACCGTAACCGTGACATATTCCGCGGCGGGCAGCTCTTCCCGCCTGCTGATGACCGAAAGGGAGGGCGAACAGATAGGCGGCGCATATTCCCCGTGCGGGGAGACGGAAATTTCGGGGAAAACTTCCAAACCCGTCAAATCGCGCAGGAGCGCGGCGATTTTTAAGAGCAGGGTGACGGCTTATTCCGCAACGTTCGGGATAGACGAGCGGGGAGTGTATTTTATCTGCCCGCCCGACGGCAGCGACAGCGTGCTCATCTCGGGCATACGTGCCGAGGGGTTCGGCAAGCGGGTGTTTGTTGCCGCGAGCGAGGTGATATTGAACGTAGCGAACGCGCAGCTCGAAAAGGGCGAGGCGTTCGTCCTTTGCGCGCAGATTATACCCGAAAACAGCACGGAAGATGTCACATATTTTTCGTCGGACGACGGCGTGGCGACGGTGACGCCCGACGGCACGGTTACGGCGGTGGCGCAGGGCATTGCCCGCATAACGGCTGCGGCGGGCGAGGCGAGCGCGTACGTAACCGTGGACGTGCAGGGTTTTTTGAGGGAAATGGAGGAGAAAATTTCGTATATCGCCTCGCTTTCTGCCGAAAATATAAGTGATATGCTCGCGTTTTCCGCGCTCAAAGCCGAGGCGGAAAGCTGCATGCGTTGCGCGACAACGGGAGTTGAACTTTCGGAGATTTTCGAAAGCTATTTGCTTCAAATAGAGGCGTTGCGGGCGAAAAAGACCTATAAAATAGGCTTCGGCAGTGCGGAAGGCGAACAGCTCTTCGCGCCGTCTACCGCCAAAAAGCTGAACGGATATAACGGGGACAGCGACTGCCCCGTAAAACTCAATAGCGGCTCTGTAAAGTACAAGAACACCGCGGCTAACAAGGACGCGCAGGCGGAAATAGACGGCGTTTCCCGCTACGGCATACGCAGCCGCAGTTCGGGCGGAGATCAGATAAGTCTGACCGCCGAAAAGAGCGCCGCCGTTAAGCTGTATTTCGGCGGCATGACCGAGGACGGCAGCGTCTTCCGCCGCACCATGGCTTACCGCGTCACGGGCGGCGCGGGCGAAGAAAAAGAGGGAACTACGACAAGCGACGGCGTAGATTGCCTTGAAATCACCCTTGCCGCGGGCGAAACGCTCACACTTTCGGATATTTCGGGCGACGGCAATTTCACGCTGTGGCTGGTGGAAGTCAAACCGCTTTAAAGCGCGCCTTTCAACCGCAAAGCATGGGATAGCCGACGGGCGGCGCTATTGACAAAAAATATGCGGGGTGTTATAATCTGCTTATGGACGAAAAGGATAAAATAAAAGATGTCAATCCGATCGGCGAAAGCGCCAAACCTGCCGAAAGCGGCGTAAGCGGCTCGTCGGATAGCGAAATAGAGGAAAGCGCGATAACGGAAAGCGCACAGCCTGCCGTTCAGGCGGAAAACAACCTTTCCGCCGAGGAGGTCGCGAGGGAGATGAATTCTTCCCACGTCGTAAAGCAGACGGCGATAGAGGAGATATCCTCGGAGTTTTCCGTCTCGGAAGCGTTGGAGGACGGAGCGATTCTCGTGGAAGAATTTTCCCCGCACGGCACGGCGCATATGGTCAACGGCAGCACCCGCATATCCGATACCGTCGTTTATTACGTCATGGCGGCGATATATTGCGCGGTCGGCTTAGCGTGCATATTCGCCACTTCTTACGTGCTCGACGCGCTGTCGTATATAGTGGGCTCGGTCATGGCGGCGGCGGGAGTTGTGCAGCTGATTTTCGCGATAAAGAGAAAGGAATACATGCAGACCAAGTCGAACAAGACGGCTGGCTCGCTCGTGATTATCGGGCTTGCCGTAATGATATTGCTCGAACACGATTGGGCGGATTCATTCATACCCGTCGTCTGGGGCGTTATCGGGCTGTTCGAGGGCGCGCACGCGTTCAACCATGCGTTTGCCCGCATATCCCGCGGCATGCGCTGTTCGTATTATATCGTCAAGGGGGTAATCGAACTCGTACTCGCGTTCCTTTTGCTGTATGAGCCCGTCCACCACATAACGCTGCACATTATAGTTTTCGGCGTGAATATGGTGTTCGACGGGATAACCATGCTGCCCATCGTCAAGAAGCTGACGGGGTCGGGCAAGGAGGGAGAATGAAAGCCTCCAAGTGGGATATTATGAAGCTCGCCTCGGCGTTCGAGGGAGAGTTTGACATCGCCGATTTTACCGCGGAAGAGCTCGAAGAGCTGTTGGGAACGCTTTCCGACGACGATTCGATAGAAGACGTCCGCCGCAAGTATTTCGAATTTTACGACGACGTTAAGGACAGGACTTTGGAAAAGCATAAGTGGTCCGATTGATTTATTGTGGGGGCGTCCGCCGTCGGCGGACGCCCATTTTGTGCAAGTAGGGGGCGGCGCTTTTTGCGCCGCCCCCTACTTGCACGCTGCCGCTAAACGCATATAAGCGGCGCAATACAAGTTCACAAAAATTTGCGTGCGGTTGCGCGCCCGCAAATTTTTCGTGAGATTGAGGACTTCTCGTCCTCTGCCTGCGATTTTTAAGGGCGTGCGAAATATATAATCGCAGGCATTCACCTCGCCGAGGTGCAGGTATGCACAAATTGAGTTGCGCTGCGCAAAAGCGCGGTTTTGCTTGCGCCGTTGATTATTTTGGAATTATGCGCCTCGCATAACTTGCTTCTCTGCGTTTATAGACTTCGTAATTGCAATTATATTCAAGCGTTTGTGCTCGTTCAACAAATTTGTCCGAGCGTTTCCTCTTTCTATACCTCCCCACTTCCATAAGATAGGGAAGTGGGGAGGGCAGGGTAGGGCAATAGGTGGAATTGCGGTAGC
>CANREX010000145.1 GCA_947629735.1 uncultured Clostridia bacterium | reverse complement strand
AGCGGCAAAAGAGAAGCGACCGCCCGTAGGGTAGTCGCTCTAAAACGCCGCTTTGACGCGACGCGCTATTCCCCCGTATAAATCGCGTTAATCAGAGTTTCGGCAAGGTCGTCAATGCTGTCGGCGCAGTCGCTTTCCAGCCAGCGCATGGAGACGTTGAACACCATTCCCGAATAGATATAGGGGAGATATGCGCCCTTATCTTCATACTCGTTTTTGAAGTTTATCGCGAAATTCCTGTTGAGAAAATCGAGGTAGAGATATTCCAGCCTCGCCTTTTTCAACAGCCTGAACCTCTCCTTGTTGTTTGCGAACTTTCCGAACACCTCGCGCACGATTTTCAGATAGTCGGCTTTGCAGCGCGGGTAATAATGCTGTTCGTAGATGAACTGTTTTGCGTTGTGCGAAAAGTAGAATTCTATCACGTCCTCTTTGCGCTTGAAATAGCGATAAAACGTCGCCCTGCCCACTCCCGCCTTCGCGGCTATGTCGGTGACGCTTATTTTCTCGTATTCGTATTCGCCCATCAGCTTGAAAAGGGCTTCGACTATGTAGTGCCTTGTGTACTCCTCGGGGGCGTAATCCACGATACAAAAACCTCTTTTTTGTCTTAATTCCGCATACAAAAGGACGGAAAACGTCCGCGCGCCGTCAAAAAAATTGCGCGCAGCCCGACTTTTATTATATGATACACTTGTCTCACGAAATAGTCAACCCCAATCGCGCGAAAGGTTGGCGCGTAAGGCAAAACTTTAAATTATAAGGAGAAAACGACAATGCAGGATAAAGACTTCATCTCGTACGACTACAAATCGGTAGCCGTCAAGGCAAAGGACAGGGAAAAGGCTATGGACATGTACGAGGCGTTCGGCTGGGAGATAACCTCTTCTTCCGCCTCGCCCGTCGGCGAAATAATACTCTCGCTCAAACGCGACAGAAAGCAGAAGCATAAGCAGGAACTCAACAAGCTCGAACGTCAGGCGGAGGATTCCATGCAGACGATGAGAAGTTTGCAGCGTTCCCAAACTCTCGGCGCAAGCATTTTCGCCTATATTTTCGGCGTCGTGGCGGCGCTCGTGCTCGGAGGCGGAATGAGCCTCACTATGCTCGTAGAGAATAGCATTCCCGCCCTCGTCGGGGGCATTGCGCTCGGTTTGGTGGGAATCGCGCTCTGCGCAGTAAACTACCCCATTTACAGAAAAATCGCCGACAAAAAGACTAAACAGGTCTTGCCCGTCATCGATAAAACCGAGGAAGACTTCGCGAATATCCTCGAAAAGGGCAACGATTTGCTCAAAGCCGATTTGATATGATTTTTGCACGGGGTCGCGCCGAATGAGCTTGACGGAAAGGTACAAATCGCTCTCATACGAAAGCAAACTGCTGATAAAAGCGGCGGCGGGCTTGATATTTTCGGCCCTGCTCGCCGCGGGCAAGCTCGTCGTCGGGCTGTTTACGGATTACAACCTGATAAGCGTCGCGCTGTACGCAATGGCGCTGCTTTTGGCTAAGGCGGAGTGTATTTTGGGCGCAAAAAGGGATAAACTGACGTTCAAACAGCGGAATATCTTGACGGCGGCGTTCCTCTTTGTCGCAAGCTCGATATATATTGCGTTCATGTGCGGAATGTTCTTCACCGAACGCAGAATAAGAAACAACTCGATGGGCTACGTGCTCATACTCGCGTTTATTTCGTTTATGGAACTCGGCTTCGCCATCGCGGGGCTTTTCCGCACGAAGGACAGAGGCCACTACTTCCGCAATATAAAGATAATAGACTTCTGCATAGCCTTGATCGCCATCTTGACTACGCAGATGTCTATCCTGAATATGATGTCGGGGACGGGGGTCGTGAGTATCGCAAACGCGTACTCGGGGATTGCCGTCGGGTGCTTTATTGCGCTATGCGCCGTGTACATACTGATTGCGCCCAAAACGAGCGTCGTCGGGCGCGAACACGCCAAGTTTGTCTTGAAAGAAGCCGGCAAAAACGACCTCGTGGATATGGGGCGGGAGGACGTCGGAATTTTGCTGTGCCGCAGCTTTATTTACGGCGATTACGTATTCCGCGCGAAAATTACTTCCGCGATTTGCGAGGGCGACATCTCCCGCACCCCCTCGCTGTGGAAGAGAATGAATATCTATTTTAAAATTTTGTGCTGCGTACTGTCCGAAATTTTGATTTTTGTATGGCTTATCGGCAGACTTATTCTGTTTTTCCGCACAATAAACCTGCCCGACCGTCTGGAAAAAGTCATGCGGGCGAACGGTTTTATGAAAGTGCCCGGGGATTAAATATTCCGCCCGAGGGCGTAAGCCCGACGGTTTGCAGAAAATTTTTGCGGTCAAGCAAATATATTCACAAAGCGGAACGAGCGGCAGCAAGTGCAGTCGAATGGGTCCGGCTGGGGCATGTCGCATTGTCATTCCGAGCCTGTCGAGGAATCCGGTTGGAGTATTCCACAAAGTAAATTGCTAAGCGCAATGAAATACCGGATTCTTCGACTTCGTTCGGCTTTCAGCCTCACTTCGCTCAGAATGACAGTAAAGGAGTATGTGAGGCTTGCGCCCTTGGGCAGAAAGACATAAAAAGAATTGTCCCTCTCGGGCGGAAGACATAAAAAGAATTGTCCCTCTTGGACAGAAAGACATAAAAAGGGTGACAGTAAATGGGGTTGCGCTCACAATTATACCCCCCCACTCCCGCCCGTTATGTCATAAAACAAAAAACGGCGACCGCCGACAGAGCATTTCTCTCCGTCGGCGGTCTTTTTCTATCTTTCATACGTCAACTTTTCCACGGGCGATTTTTACAAAACAAACCGCACTCTTGCCGCTATAATTTCGGTGGTTGTCATATCCGACCCTATCTTTCGCTTATTATTTGTTAAGAAGTTACCCTTCCGCTTCTATGCGTCAAAGTTATAGCAGATTGCAAAAACGGTATTTTACATTCTTCGCTGCCCGCGCTATAATATAGACAAGATAAACAAATGAGGCGATTATGAAAAAAGTTTTGGTGATTTCGGGAAGCCCCCGAAAAGGCGGCAACAGCGATTTACTTTGCGATGAATTTATCCGCGGTGCAAAGGAAGCGGGAAACGAGGTCGA
>CANREX010000144.1 GCA_947629735.1 uncultured Clostridia bacterium | reverse complement strand
GGGGAGAAATACGGAAAGACGACTGCGCAAGTCATGCTCCGCTGGCACCTGCAACGCGGAATCGTCGTAATCCCCAAGTCAACTCACAAAGAGCGCATGGCGGAAAACTTCGACGTGTTCGATTTTGAACTCTCCGAGGCCGACATGAAAGCAATCGCCGCGCTCGACAAGAATCAAAGCTCGTTCTTCTCCCACTACGATCCGAACATGGTCGAATGGTTCGTGAAAATGGTCGAAGAACGCAAGACGAAGCATAATTCGGCTGCCGAAAAAAAGAATTGGTAAGGACAAAATGGCGAATCTGATTGTTTATTATTCGAGAAAAGGCGAAAATTATTGGAACGGCTCGATAAAAAATCTTTCAAAAGGTAATACCGAGCGCGTTGCCGAGTTTATTCAAAAGGCGGTCGGCGGCGATATCTTCGAGGTCGAAACCGTAAAGCCGTACGCAAAAAGTTATTACGAGTGCATCGAGGAAGCGCAGAAAGAACTTCGCGCAAACGCCCGTCCCGAAATCAAAGGATACGTCGGGGATATTTCAAAATACGATACGATTTTCGTGGGCTTCCCCAATTGGTGGGGATATATGCCCATGTGTATGTGTACTTTTTTGGAACGCTACGATCTTTCGGGCAAAAAAATTGCGCCCTTCTGCACGAACGAGGGCAGCGGCATGGGTTCGAGCGAGCGGCAACTGAAAGAAATTTGCAAAGGCGCGATAATCGCCGCGGGACTTTCAATCCACGGCGCGGAATCGGAAAAATCGGAAGCGAAAGTTTCCGCTTGGGCAAAGAAAAATATATAAACGGAGAAAAAATATGGAATACTTTGATTTGAACAACGGAATTAAAATGCCTATGGCGGGTATAGGAACTTATTTGCTCTCGCCCGACGACGCGGAAAATGCCGTATATGAGGCGTTGAAGTGCGGTTACAGGCTTATAGACACGGCTAACGCCTACATGAACGAGCGCGCCGTCGGCAGGGGCATCAAAAAGAGCGGCGTCAGGCGAGAGGACGTTTCCCTCGTCACTAAGATATGGTGTACCGAGTATGAGGACGGCGACAAGGCGATTGACGAAACGCTTGCGCGGCTCGGCACGGACTATGTGGATTTGCTGTTTTTACACCAGCCGGTGGGCAACTATATCGAGGGCTACAAGGCGATGGAACGGGCATATAAGGCGGGGAAAGTCAAGGCGCTGGGGCTTTCCAACTTCCCCCAAGACAGGTTTGAAAATGTGCTTGCAAACTGCGAAATCGTACCGCAGGTAGTTCAAGTGGAAACGCACCCCTACTACCCCCAGACCGAGCTCAAACAAACGTTGAAAAAGTACGGCATGGGGCTTATGGCTTGGTATCCCCTGGGGCACGGCGACAAGAGCCTCATCAAACAGGATGTATTCGCTCGTCTCGCGCAAAAGTACGGCAAGACCAACGCACAGATAATTCTGCGCTGGCACACGCAGGTCGGGAATATAGTTATCCCGGGCTCGAAAAACCCCGAACACATAAGGAGCAATGCGGACATCTTCGACTTTGCTTTAACGCCCGAAGAAATTACGGAAATCGCCGCTCTCGATAAAGGCAAGCGCTATTACAACATGGCGATTGAGGACGAAGAAAAGGCGTTTATGGGGTGGAAGATGGACTTCAACAATCAGAAGTAAACGACAAATATTTTTGATATGACAGATCAAGCGGAGGCGCCTTAAAATGCCTCCGCTTTTCATTCCGCTGAACGCTGCTTTTCCGCGTTCTACTTTCGAATATCTTTCCAAAAACTCCCGCCCGTCCACGTTGCTGTTTATTATTTACAAAAATATTTTTCAAAATAGGTTGATTTTTAGCTATAATTCGTATACAATTTAATTGAGGTGATATTATGTTGATAAATACGAATCAAGTTATATCTATAACCGAAGCAAATCAAAATTTTTCGCGCGCGGCAAAAATTGCGGACAGAGATGGCAGCGTCGTCATTTTCAAAAACAACAAGCCGCGGTATATGCTTGTAAATTTGGCGGACAACCCGACGATTGATTTGAGCGACGACGAAAAAATAGACGTGGTTGCGGCGCGTATCCTGCAAAAACACCGGAAAGCATTTGAGGAACTTGCAAAATGATAAAATTCAGCAAGGAAAAAGTGATGCTTTTACACCGCCTTTTAATAGAACAGACGGGCGGCGCGGACGGCATACGCGATATTGGGCTGTTGGAATCGGCTCTTGAAGCGTGCTACGCAACATTTGACGGCAAAGATTTGTTCCCGACAAAAGAGGAAAAAGCCGCGCGGCTGTGCGTGGGGCTTGTCTCCAACCATGCCTTTGTGGACGGAAATAAGCGGATAGGCGTTTATGTCCTTATGACCTTTCTCGAAGTCAACGGAATTTCGATTGAGGCTACCGACGGGGAGCTCGTTGAAATCGGGCTTGCGCTTGCCGAGGGCAAAATGAAGTATGAGCAACTTCTCGCATGGATAAAATCGCATGAGGCTTATTAAACAGAGGCTTATTTAATAGCTGTTCAGCGGTAAAATTAAAATGTTGCGGCGCGGACGATTTTCGTCCGCGCCGCTTCTCTCTTTGCAGTTTCTTTATATATTTAAGTTCCCGTTTTCTTCCCCGTTTTTCACGTTAGTTGCCGCATATATGCCCACCAATCACTCGTAACGCTCTAAAAATTCGGTCAATAAAGCCCTGTTTTTCTTTAAGACATGACAGTAGAAGTCAATCTTTGCCGACTTGTCCAAAACGGGCAAGACGATAGCTTCGTCCACGTTGCCGAACCGTTTTATCGAGAGCTCGGTGGAAAAGGATAAAAGCGCGCTCTCCCGCTTCAACGCCTCGAAGCTGTCCCTGTCCTCCTGCATGATTATGTGCGCGTTAGGCATCTCGCGGCGGACGACGTCCTCCCAGACGCCCGTCTTGGCGTATAAAAGCATGGAGTATTTCTCAATGTCCGCAAACCGCACGCCGCCCGTCATTGTCGCGAGCGGGTGAAGTTTGGGAATATTGACAAGCAACGCCTCGCTGCACGAAAAAACCGAATACATGTCGGCGTTTTCATAACTTTTGTCGGTGATTATCATCTGGTATGCGCCCGAGTTAAGCCCGCTCAACAATTCCTCTTCGCCCTTAATTTCCGAAACAAGCCGCTTTTCGGGATAGAGCGACGTCAACGTAGGCATGATATC
>CANREX010000143.1 GCA_947629735.1 uncultured Clostridia bacterium | reverse complement strand
TATGCCGATAACGCCGCCCGCCGCGGCTTCGGGGCAGACGTGACCTATCGCTGCGCCCCGCGTTGCGCCCGAAAATCTGCCGTCGGTTATAAGCGCGACGGTGTCGCCCAAACCCGCCCCGACTATCGCCGAAGTGGGGGTGAGCATCTCGCGCATGCCCGGACCGCCGAGAGGTCCTTCATAGCGTATGACGACAACGTCGCCCGCCTTTATCTTGCCGCCCGATATTGCGCGCATGGCGTCCTCCTCGCTGTCGAAACAGCGCGCAGGTCCGCTGTGCACGAGCATCTTTTCGTCTACCGCAGATTTTTTGACGACGCTGCCCTCCTTTGCCAGATTGCCTTTCAAGACGGTCAGCCCGCCCTGCTTGGAATAGGGGGATGAGACGTGGCGGATAATCTCTTCGTCGCGGTTTACCGCGTCTTTTATTACGTCGGATAAAGTTCCGCAAACCGTCGTCGCGCCGCCGTCAAGAAGGTGGGCGTCGAGCAGTTCTTTCATGACTGCGGATATGCCGCCCGCGCGGTCGAGGTCCTCTATAAAATGCTCTCCCGCGGGCGCAAGCCTGCAAAGGTTGGGCGTCTTTTCGCTAATTTCATTCAGGATATCCACGGAGATTTCGTCCGCGCCCAGCCCCGCTTCGCGCGCGATCGCCAGAAGGTGCAGGACGGTGTTCGTGGAAGCGCCTATCGCCATGTCTACCGTCTCCGCGTTTTTGAATGCGGCGCGGGTCATTATGTCCGAAGGGCGGATATTCTTTTCAAGCAGCTCCATGACCGCCCCGCCCGCGTTTTTGGCGAGGGCGAGCCGCTTGCTGTAAACCATGGGAATCGTGCCGTTGCCGGGCAGCGCCATGCCGAGCGCTTCGCAAAGGCAGTTGAGGCTGTTGGCGGTGAACATGCCGCTGCAAGAGCCGCAGGTGGGGCAGGCGGAACACTCACATTCTTTGAGCTGCTCCCCGCTTATCTTGCCCGCGTTGTACGCGCCGACCTGTTCGAACATGCCCGAAAGGGACGTCCTCTTTCCGTCCGCGCGCCCCGCGAGCATAGGTCCGCCCGAGACGAATATCGAGGGGATATTGACCCGCGCCGCCGCCATGAGCATGCCGGGGATTATCTTGTCGCAGTTGCCTATAAATATCGCCGCCTGTATCGCGTGCGCCCGCAACAAAATTTCGCAGCTGTCCGCTATCACCTCGCGCGAGGGGAGGGAGTAGCGCATGCCCGCGTGACCCATTGCGAGCCCGTCGCACACGCCTATCGCGGGCAGAATGACGGGTTTGCCACCCTTGGCTATTACGCCTTCCGCCGCAGCCCTCGCTATCATGTCAAGGTGCATGTGCCCAGGGATAATCTCGCTCTGCGCGCAGATTATGCCGACTATCGGTCTTTGTATTTCTTCGTCCGTCCAGCCGAGCGCCCGCAACAGCGAGCGCTGCGAGGACATGTCCGTACTTTCCGAAAATATGTTTTTCATATTATTTTTTGCCTTTATTTTCAACTTGATTTTTATGTGTTAAATTTATGTTTTTGTGGCGCGTATGCGCAGCGCGCGGGCGATATTTGTTTGCCCGAAAATTTGCTCGAATATTTGCCCGAAAACCGCGTTTTGCGCGTTCGCCGCGCCATATTACGGGGTCAATTTCAATTTATGTGGTCGCCGTAGCAGTCTCTGTCCTTCAAAATATGCCGCCCGCGCGCCAGAACGGTGACGCCCGTGCGCTGCATTTCCAATATGCCGTAGGGCTCTATAACTTTCACGAACGCGTCCAATTTTTCGGGGTCGCCCGTCAGCTCCAATATCATCGTGTCGATGGATAAGTCCACGACCTTAGCCTTGTAGATGTCGTTTATCATGGCTATCTGGTTGCGCTCTTCGGGGCGGGCGTTGACCTTAACCATCATCAGCTCGCGGTACACGCAGTCGAGTTCGTTCGCGCACCCGATTTTTTTGACGTCCTCCAACTTGTCCATCTGCCTTATCATCTGATAGAGCATGTATTCGTCGCCTATTAAAATTATCGTCATGCGGGAAATTTCCGCGTCCTCGGTGGCGCACACGGTGAGACTTTCGATGTTGTAGCCCCTGCGCGCGAACAGCCCCGAAATGCGGGTGAGCACGCCGCTCTTGTTGGAGACGAGCGCGCCTATCGTGTATCTTTTAGCCTTTTCTTCCGCCATTTTTGTCCTCCATTTTGTACAGCTGGGTATCGTAAGTCGCGCCCGGTTTTATCATCGGCAGCACGTTGTCGTCCTCGCTTATGCGGCAATCGACGAGCACGGGCGAGCTGTTTTCTCGCGCGTATGAAAAAGCTTCTTTGAGCGTCTTTTCGACATCGTCCCGCTCGCCGAGTTTTATGCCTTTCGCGCCGAAACTTTGTGCGAACGCGACGTAGTCCGTGCGCTTGTCGAGGGTGGTCTGCGAGAACCTGTTTTCATAGAAAATCTTCTGCCACTGCCTGACCATTCCGAGCACGCCGTTGTTCATCAGAAGTATGACGAGCGGCACGTTGTAAGTCACCGCGGTGGAGAGTTCGTTTAGATTCATGTTGAAGCAGCCGTCGCCCGTGACGAGCACGCAGAGTTTTTTCGTGCCGAACGCCGCGCCTATCGCCGCGCCCATGCCGTATCCCATAGTGCCGAGTCCGCCGCTCGAACAGAACAGACGGGCGTCGTTTAGGGGATAGCACTGCGCCGCCCACATCTGGTGCTGCCCTACGTCGGTTATGAGCGGGCTGTTTTCGGGGGCTTGCCGCGCCGCCTCGCGCAGTATCTCATACGCCCTGCAATTTATCGCGTTTTGCGTTTCGTCGGCGCATATTATGGGGTCTGCCCACATATTTTCGCGCTTTTCAAGCAGAGGGAGAAGCGCTTTGAGCCCGTCGGAAATCTCCGCAAGCACGCAAAGATCCACCTTGACGTTCTTGTTGAATTCGGCGTTGTCTATATCGAATTGAATTACCTTTTTGCCGTGCGCGAATTTATCTCTGTTGAGCGCGACCCTGTCCGAAAAGCGCGTGCCGAGCGCGATTATCAAGTCGCTTTCCATGAGCGCTTTCGCCGCCTTTGCCGTGCCGTGCATGCCCAACATGCCGAGGTTGTTTTTGTCGCCGTCGGGGAGCGCGCCTTTGCCCATCAAAGTGTACGCGGCGGGCGCGTTCAGCGCCTTTACAAGCTGCCGCACATAATTTGAAGCGTCGCCCGAAATCACTCCGCCGCCTATCATGACGAAGGGCTTTTTCGCGCCGTTTATC
>CANREX010000142.1 GCA_947629735.1 uncultured Clostridia bacterium | reverse complement strand
CACTATATCTCCCCACTTCCATAGATAGGGAAGTGGGGAGAACACAAGAGGGGCAATAGGTGGAATTGCGGGAGCTGATATTACGAAGTCTATAAACGCAGAGAAGCGAGTTATGCGAGGCGCGCGAGCATTTCCAAAATAACTTACGGCGCAAGCAAAACCGCGCTTTTGCGCAGCGCAACTCAATTTGTGCATACCTGCACCTCAGCAGGGTGAAGTTGCGCCATTATATAATACGTGCGCCCTTAAAAATCGCAGGCAGAGACGAGCGAGGCGTTTCATAGCACAGCACAGTGCGCTGTGCGTGCCGAAGCGAGATGAGCGAGCGCATAATCAATGGCGCGAGCGGTGACCGAGGCAAATGTTGCCCTTACATTTGCCGAGAAGAAGCCCTCAACCTCACGAAAATTCGCAGCGCACGGGCTGCGCGAGAATTTTGTGAATTTGTCTTGCGACGCTTATCTGCGTTTAGCGGAAGCGTGCGAAGGGCGGCGAGGTTAAAAAATCTCGCCGCCCTTCGCACAAGGCGCGGGCGATTTTTAAAAAATCGCCCGCGCCTTTCCACTCACAAATACTTTTTCAACTTGCTCTCATAACCCTCTTCCAGCGCAATCATATCGGTCAGAAGCGATTTTATCTCGCCGTCCATTATCCTTTCGCCGTCGGTGAGAGAGGTCTTTAACGAGGTTATCCCGTTCACCGTCCCTTTCACCATCATCTGCGCTACGTTTTGCGCGGAGTTGTCCGTCGCGGCGTTCATCTTTATCGCGCTCCACATCATAGCCTTTTTTATGGGCGAGGGCTCTTTCAGCTCTATATCGTAACGGGTCGCAAGGTGCGCCGCGCGCGAACATATCTGCTCGTAGCCCTCGTGCTCGCGCATGAGCTCTTCCTTCATCTCCTCGTCCTCGACTTCGGGAAGAAGGTCGGCGATGGACGTCACCGCGAGCTGCGCGTTGCGGTAAATTTCGGCGAGAATCTCGCTGTCGCTTTTCAGATTTGCCATAAAAATTATTTCTCCTTGATTTTGTCGTTTTCCATATCTTGCGCAACAAAATAAAATTTATACGGAGTGAAAATCGCTTGACTTATTGCGGTGCGGTATGTTATATTTTATTGCGAGCCGTTCGGAACGGGCTTTTTTAAGTGCGCTTTTTTTAAAACGCCGCCTACGCCTTTGGCAATTATGAATCCGACGAGACTGGTTAGAGGAGGATATTTTATGTACGCTATTTTCGAGAACGGAAGCAAACAGTACAAGGCTTCCGTAGGCGACACCGTAAAGGTGGAAAAACTCGACGCGCAGGTCGGCGCTACCGTCACGTTCCCCGTCATTCTGACTGCGGACGACAAGGGAATCGCCGTCGGCAAGGAAGTGGAAAAAGTGGTCGTTACCGCGGAGGTAATCGCTCAGGGCAAGGACAAGAAGATCATCGTCTTCAAGTACAAAGCCAAGAAGAACGAGCGCAAAAAGCAGGGTCACAGACAGCCCTACACTCAGATCAAAGTAACGGCAATAGGCGCGGCGGAAGCCAAAAAGCCCCGCGCAAAGAAGGCTGCGGCTACCGAAGAAAACGCTGCCGAAGCTAAGGCGGAGTAACCGCGGGAGGCAACGAAAATGATATTTATTAAATTATTTGCGCACAAAAAAGGCGGCGGTTCGACAGACAACGGCAGAGACAGTAACCCCAAAATGTTGGGCGTTAAGCGCTCCGACGGTCAGTTTGTTTTGGCAGGCAATATCCTTGTAAGGCAGCGCGGCAGCAAGTTCAAGCCCGGCAACAACGTCGGCATCGGCAAGGACGACACGCTGTTCGCACTCATCGACGGCACCGTAAAGTTCGAAAGGGTCGGCAAGGACGGCAAGAGGGTTTCAATCTACCCCGTTGCGGAATAACTTACATTCAAGCGAGAGCGGCTGACGCCCTCGCTTTTATTTTGCCGCTTTCAAAAAACGGCGCAGGTGGAAATATGGCTGTTAAGGACATTGAAAATGAGGACATCGCACAGTTTAAACGGCTGTTCTGCGATTATTATCGGGAGTTGGATTGCGACGACGACCCCGCCGCCGCTTTCGATTGCTGCGTCGCGCCCGACCTCGAAGCGGGACTGCTCTCCGCGGCGATTGCGCGCGAAAAGGACGGGGCTTGCGGCTTTGTCATCTGGCAGATAGACGACATGATCAACGATTGGTGCTTTTACGAGGGAAAAGCCGATATCCGCGAAATTTACGTCTCCCCCTCCGCCCGCAGACGGGGTTTGGGGAAGTCGCTTTTAGCCTATGCGGAAAAACGGCTCGCCGAGGCGGGCGCGGACGATGTCTACCTGCTGCCCACCGACGACAGCGAAAAGTTTTTTGTGCGCTGCGGTTACGCCGACATCGGCGATTACTGCGCGGAGTTGGACAGCAAGGTTTTCGGGAAAAAATTGTAAATTGCGCGCTTTTTTGTTTTTGTGAGTGGCAAAAGTTGGTAAACCCTACGCCTCTCTTTATACCTCCCCGCTTCCCAATTCTTGGGGCGCGGGGAGGTATAATTTTAAGCGCAAACCCCTTTACTGTCACCCTTTTTATGTCATTCTACCCGAGAGTGCATGCCCGACCGCCCTTTTTGTCATTCTACCCGAGGGCGACACACCCTATCAAACCTTGTCATTCTGCCCGAGGGCGTAAGCCCGACCGCCCTTTTTGTCATTCTGAGCGAAGCACCGTAGGTGCGAAGTCGAAGAATCCGGAATTTCATTGCGCTTAGGTCAATCCTATGCGATAACCCCAGCCAGACCCATTCGACTGCACTCGCCTTACGGCTCGTTCCGCTCAGGGTGACAAGAAGTGTCATTCTGTCCGAGGGCGTAAGCCCCTCTACTGTTATTCTGCCCGAGGACGTAAGCCCGATGGTTTGTAGAAAATTTTTGCGATTAAGCAAAAATTTTCACAAAGCGAAGCGAACAATTTTTATTTCTATTGTCATTCTGAGCGGAGTGAGGCTGAAAGCCGAACGAAGTCGAAGAATCCGATATTTCATTGCATTTAGGAATTTTCTATGCAACATACCCCAACCAGACCCATTCGACTGCACTCGCCTTACGGCTCGTTCCGCTCAGGGTGACAAAATAAGGTAAACCCCACTCCCCACCCTGCCCTCCCCACTCCCCTCAACCGAGGGGAGTGGGGAGGTATAAAGAGGGGTCATTCTGCCCTCGGGCAGAATGACAACCCCTTAATTAGCGCCCTACACTATATCTCCCCACTTCCATAGATAGGGAAGTG
>CANREX010000141.1 GCA_947629735.1 uncultured Clostridia bacterium | reverse complement strand
GCGCGAACAAGAACTCCATTAAGATAATCGGCGACCACACGGACAAGCACGCTCAGGCGTACTTCTTCTACGACTCCAAGAAGTCGGGCGGCATAACCGTTTCCCACCTCCGTTTCGGCGACACCCCCATACAGAGTGAATACCTCATCGACAGCGCGGACTTCGTTCAGTGCTCCAACCCCTCCTACATCACCCGTTACGACATGACGAGCGATATAAAGGAAGGCGGCACGTTCCTCATCAACACGGACGCGACCACCGTCGAAGCGCTTGAAAAGTTCCTGCCCGCAAAGGTTAAGCAGGACATCGCGAAAAAGCACATCAACCATATTGCAGTCCGCGTTCTTCCGCGTAAATCCCCAGATAATGCCCTACGACCAAGCCGTAGAATATATGAAGTATATGGCTAAGAAGTCCTTCGGCAGAAAGGGCGACGCGGTCGTTCAGATGAACTACAACGCTATCGACTCCGCTGCGGGCGACAACCTCATCAAGATAGACGTCCCCGCCGCCTGGGCAAAGGCAACTACGGGCGCGGAGATGGTACAAGGTCACGCGGACAAGTACTATCAGGAAATAATCAAACCCATACTCTATCTGCAAGGCGACAAGCTCAAATCTTCGCAGTTCAACGCCGACGGACACGTTCCCACGGGCACGACCAAGTTCGAAAAGCGCGGTGTTGCGGTGCTTGTTCCCGAGATAGATATAAATAAGTGCGTACAGTGCGGCACTTGCTCGTTCGTATGCCCTCACGCATGCCTCAGACCCGCCCTCGTCGCAAACGGCGCGGCAAAGCCTGCGACTATGGAGACGAAAGCCGCGGTCGGACTTGCCGGCTACGAATACAAGATGCAGGTATCCCCTCTCGATTGCATGGGCTGCGGCGTCTGCGCTACGGTCTGCCCCGTAAAGGACGGCGGCGCAATCAAGATGATACCTCTTGCGGAATCGCTTGCAAAGGGCGAGGACAAGAATTGGGAATACGCTGTGGAACTTCCCGACGTAGATACTTCCAAGTTCAAGAAGGACACCGTAAAGGGCTGCCAATTCTGCACTCCTTTGTTTGAGTTCTCGGGCGCGTGCGCAGGCTGCGGCGAAACGCCTTATGTAAAGGTCATCACCCAGCTCTTCGGCGAGGACATGGTTGTTGCAAACGCGACGGGCTGCTCCTCCATTTACGGCGGCTCTTCGCCTACCTGCCCCTACACCACCAACAAGCAGGGCAGAGGTCCCGCATGGGCGAACAGCCTGTTCGAGGACAACGCCGAGTTCGGCTACGGCATGAACCTCGCTTACACGGCAAGAAGAAACGCCGTCAAGGGCAAGATCGAAAAACTTGCGGAAATAGCCTGCGGCGAAGGCAAGACGGCTTGCGAAAATTACCTCGCTGCGTTCAACGACAGAGAGCCTTCCAAGAAGGCGGCGGCTGAGCTTGTAAAAGCGCTTGAAAACTGCCACGTAAAAGAGGGCGAAGCGGCTGAGCTCATCAAGGAAATACTTGCGGACAAAGATTGCCTCGCGAAGAAGTCCATCTGGATATTCGGCGGCGACGGCTGGGCGTACGACATCGGCTACGGCGGTCTCGACCATGTACTTGCGAGCGGCGAAGACGTCAACGTACTCGTCCTCGACACCGAGGTTTACTCCAACACGGGCGGTCAGGCAAGTAAGTCCACCAATATCGGCGCGGTTGCGAAGTTCGCTTCCGCAGGCAAGAGGGTAAAGAAGAAGGATCTGGGCATGATAGCCAAGTCCTACGGCTATGTTTACGTAGCGCAGTGCGCTATGGGCTCTAACCCCGCGCAGCTCCTTAAAGCGCTCACCGAAGCCGAGGCTTATCACGGGCCTTCCCTCATCATCTGCTACGCGCCTTGCATCAACCACGGCATCAACATGACGAAGAGCCAGCTTGAAGAAAAGGCGGCGGTTGACTGCGGTTATTGGCAGCTTTACAGGTACAACCCCGAAGGCGAGGTATTCACCCTCGACAGCAAAGACCCGACGGGCGATTACCAGGCGTTCCTCGCAGGCGAAACGCGTTACGCTTCCCTCGTAAAGACGCAGGGTGCGGAAGTCGCCAACGAGCTGTTCAAGAAGACCGAACAGTCCGCAAAGGAAAGGCTCGAAGGTTACAAGAAACTCGCAGGAAAGTAATTTACCACGAAATAATAAAAAATGTTTTCCGTCCCGCGGCGCAAGCCGCGGGGCGGTTTTCTTTTAGACAAAATTTTTTGCAATAAAAAAGCGCCCGTTAAGGCGCTTCAAACTTGGAATTGCTTATTTAATTACTTATTTACAATATCCTTATAAACGGAAGGTCTGCGGTCGCGGAACAGCCCCCAGTCGAGGCGCTCCCTCTCCAAGGCGTCCAAGTCGAATTCCGCATAGATAACGCGCTCTTCTTCCTTGTCTGCCGAGACGACGATTTCTCCCGTGCCGTCGGAAATAAATGAACTACCGTAAAAGGTGAGAGAGGAGCTCTGGTTGCCGTTGCCCTCGGTGGGCGTCACCCTCTCTTCCCCCACTCTGTTAGCCGCCGCTACGGGGACGAGGTTTGCCGCCGCGTGCCCGCACATGACCCTGCGCCAATGCGCCGAGCTGTCCACCCCGAGAATGGGCTCCGAGCCTATCGCGGTGGGATATAAAATTATCTCCGCGCCGTTCAGGGCGAGGCAGCGCGCCGTCTCGGGAAACCATTGATCCCAGCAGATGCCGACGCCTATCGCGCCGCAGGACGTTTTAAACACCTTAAAACCCGTGTCGCCGGGCGTAAAATAGAACTTTTCCTGATAGAAATGGTCGTCGGGGATATGCGTTTTGCGGTACACGCCGAGCCGCTTGCCGCAGTCGAGCACCGCCGCGGAATTGTAGAGCACGTTGCCGTCCTTTTCGTAAAAACTGACGGGAATTACCATTTTGTACTTTTCGGAAAGGGGCGCAAGCGCGGCTATCGCGGCGTTTTTGTCCGCCTCTTCCGCGTAGCCGTAGTAGGCGTAGTTGCGCTCCTGACAGAAATACGGGCGTTCGAAAAGTTCGGGAAGAAGCACGATATTCGCGCCGTTCTGCGCGGCTTTTTCCGTCATTTTCACGGCTTTTTCTATGTTTTCTTCGCGGTTTGCAAGACATCTCATCTGCACCGCGGCAATCTTGACTTTACGCATAATTCAACCTGCAATTTCAATAGGGTATCTGTTGGGTCAGGCAGTGGATATTCCCGCCGCCGATTATGATTTCGCGCGCGGGAACGGGAATGATTTTCCTGCCCGCAAACGCGCTTTCCAAAATTTTCACCGCCTTTTCGTCGTTTTTGTCGCCGAACTGCGGCATGAGCACGCCCGCGTTGCACACATAAAAATTGACGTACGACGCGGCGAGCGTTTCGCCCTCTTCCCGCGGCTGTTCG
>CANREX010000140.1 GCA_947629735.1 uncultured Clostridia bacterium | reverse complement strand
ATCCTATTCTAACACAGTTGAATTATATGGACTACTTTTTTACTCTCCACTGTTGCACTTGATATGATAATTCACCACGACAAAATTATGCGCCCCGCGGCTTTCGCCGCGGGGCGCATATTCTTGCATTTATTTCAACCTACCTGAGGGAGATGTCCCTCTCTCCATAAACCTTAAATAAAATTTATTATCCCGCAACTTACGGCTGCTTGCCGATATATGCGAGTATGCCGCCGTCAACGTAGAGGATATGTCCGTTTACGAAGTTGGACGCGTCGGAAGCGAGGAACACCGCGGGTCCCATCAAATCCGACGTCTCACCCCAGCGCTCTGCGGGGGTCTTTGCGATAATGAAACTATCGAAGGGGTGGCGCGAGCCGTCGGGCTGACGCTCTCTCAAAGGCGCGGTCTGCGGGGTGGCGATATAGCCCGGTCCTATGCCGTTGCACTGAATGTTGTACTTGCCGTATTCCGAGCATATGTTACGGGTGAGCATCTTCAAACCGCCCTTCGCCGCCGCATACGCGGAAACGGTCTCCCTGCCGAGTTCGCTCATCATGGAGCAGATATTGATAATCTTGCCGTGACCCTTTTTGATCATCGAGGGAATAACCGCCTTTGACACGATGAAAGGCGCGTTGAGGTCGACGTCAACCACCTTTCTGAATTCCGCAGCGCTCATTTCGGTCATGGGGATACGCCTGATTATGCCCGCGTTGTTTACGAGGATATCAATGACGCCCACTTCCTTTTCGATCTTTGCGACGAGCGCGTTGACAGCCGCTTCGTCGGTGACGTCGCACACATAGCCGTGAGCCTTTATGCCCGCTTCGGCGTACGCCTTGACGCCCTTATCGACGAGTTCCTGATTTATATCGTTGAAAACGATAGTCGCGCCGGACTGCGCGTATGCGTTGGCGATCGCGAAGCCTATGCCGTAGGACGCGCCCGTAACCCATGCGATTTTGCCTTTAAGTGAAAAGTTTTGTTCAAATCCCATAAGAATTCTCCTTTTTTTATTTATAGGTACATTATACCACATAATGCAAAATATGTAAAGAGCGCCCCGCATTTTTTATCTCAACATTTTTGTCGCGCCCGCCCATTTCCCCCTTTTGTCAAATTGAAATTTAAGCGACTTCCACCGCGTTCGCCCTTTCGCGCAGGTTTTTAATGGGGAATCCCCCTTTGCTCTCATTTCGGGCTTTGCTTTAATTTATTGCTTTGCTAATATTTATGACCCAGCCGCGTGGACGTCTCAAAAAGCAAGGCGATCGGGCGCGGCTTTGCTTATTTTAAGTAAAATGCGACTTTTATTTTGCTTTTGTTAAAAAATCGTTTGCGTTTAAGCGCGCTTTTACTGTACTATAATTTATATAAGTTTAAATAAGGAGATTTCAATGGCTGAAAAAGAGAAAAAGAGCCGCAAGGGCTTGATAGTATTTTTAAAGGTTATCGCCTGCACGCTCATAATTATTGCCATTTTGCTTATCGGTATAAGGATAGGCGAAAAAATCGCGTTCGCGCCGTTCTACAATTCGGCGGTGAGGGAAATGCCCGTCCCCGGGGTAAACAGCGGCTTCGTCGGGCAGGGTCTTGACTACGTCGCGGAAGAGGACGCGTTTCTGACGTGCGGGTATTCTTCCCAAAAGGGAAAACCCTCCATGGTGTATGTGATGAAGGACGGGAAGTGGTCCAAAACGGAACTCAAAAACGCCGACGGCAGCGACTACACCGCGCACACGGGCGGCATTGCGCACAACGGCGAGTATTGCTATATCACGGGAGACGACGGGTGCGACGTGTTCCTCTTGAAGGACGTACTTTCGGGCGGAACGGCACAGGAACTCGGGGTTATCACCTCTCCCGCAGGTCACGACCCCGCATACGTCGTCATACACGACGGCATGCTGTACGAGGGCTCGTTTTACCGCGCGGGCAACTACGAAACGCCCCAAAACGAGAGGATAACCACCCCGTGCGGCGATGAAAACACCGCCGTAATCTATGCGTACAGGCTGGACGGAAATTGCCCGTTCGGAGTGGACAACACGCCCGTCGCCGCCTATTCCACGACGGGGCTCGTGCAGGGCATGACGTTCGCCGACGGCAAAATGGTGCTCTCGCTCTCATACGGGCTCGCCGCCTCGCATCTGAAATATTATGACATCTCCCAAGCTGCTAAAAAGCGGGGAAATATAGGCGACAACACCCTCGATATTTACTATTGCGACAGCGACTGCCTCGTCCGCGACGTCACCGCACCGCCCATGAGCGAGGAAATCGTGTATAAAGACGGCAGAATATTTATTATGACCGAATCCGCGAGCAACAAATATATCTTCGGCAAATTCATGAGCGGCAGATATATTTACAGCTTCGCCTGAGATTTTTTAAGGCGCCAACTCCACCGCCGCCCCTTAACCCCTTTTTGTAACGCAAATTGCACAATTCTTACTTTTATCGCCCTTACACCCAAGGGCGATTATTTTTTCAATATCCACACTTTTTACTGCCATTCTGCCCGAGGGCGACAGCCCGATTGGTTTGTAGAAAATTTTTGCGATTAAGCAAAAATTTTCACAAAGCGGAGTGAATGATTTTTATTTTTCATTGTCATTCTGAGCGAAGCGTTAGCGAAGTCGAAGAATCCGGAATTTCATTTCGCTTAGGTCTGTCCATTGCGTCATACCCCAGCCAGATTCCTCGACAAGCTCGGAATGACAAAATGAAATATACCCTACACCCTACCCTGCCCTCCCCACTCCCCTCAACCAAGGGGAGTGGGGAGGTATAGAAAGGCGTCATTCTGCCCGAGGGCGATAGACATACCCCCCCACCCTGTCATTCTGCCCGAGGGCGGTAGCCCGACGGTTTGTAGAAAATTTTTGCGATTAAGCAAAAATTTTCACAAAGCGGAGTGAACGCATTTATTTTTTTATTGTCATTCTGAGCGTAGCGTTAGCGAAGTCGAAGAATCCGGAATTTCATTGCACTTAGGTCTGTACATTGCGTCATACCCCAGCCAGACCCATTCGACTGCACTCGCCTTACTGCTCGTTCCGCTCAGGGTGACAACATGTCATTCTGAGCGTAGCGTTAGCGAAGTCGAAGAATCCGGAATTATTAAGTGAAAAAGCCGTTTCAAAAATACTCCCTACCACCACGAGGGGATTCTTCGGCGCAATCGAGCACATTCGTGCTCTCATTTGCTCAGAATGACAACCCCTTAATTTGCGCACCACACTATATCTCCACACTTCCATAGATAGGGAAGTGGGGAGAACACAAGAGGGGCAAAGGGTGGAATTGCGGAAGCTGATATTACGAAGTCTATAAACGCAGAGAAGCAAGTTATGTGAGACGGGAATCTTTCCAAAAATAATTAACGGCGCAAGCAAAATCACACATTTTTATCCCACAAAATCACTTCGTGTTTTTGCGGGAGCCCTATGCGCAGCGCAACTCAATTTGTGCATACCTGC
>CANREX010000139.1 GCA_947629735.1 uncultured Clostridia bacterium | reverse complement strand
GCGGCAAAACAGCGCACTGTGCTGTTTTGAGAAGTTCCGCGCTCGTCCCTCAACCAAGGGGAGTGGGGAGGTATAAAGAGGTATCATTCTGCCCGAGGGCGAAAGCCCGATGGTTTGTAGGAAATTTTTGCGATTAAGCAAAAATTTTCACAAAGCGTAGCACCGCTTACCCCTTTTTGTCATTCTGAGCAAGCACCGCAGGTGCGCAGTCGAAGAATCCCAAGGATAGAAGCGGCAAAGAAAAACCAATGTATATTCCTCAAAAAAGCGGCTTCAAAACATAAAAATCCCCAATACACCCGATAGAATTATCAATATTATGGGAGAAATCTTCTTTTTTCGTATCAAAAGATACAACAAGTACGCGACAGCCAATATTGCTATTATGACAAGACTTCTCCAATCAAACACAAACGCGCTATCTACTCTATCTATACCGAAAACAACACCGAGGAACATTATTGCGGCAGTGGAAATAATCAGTCCCGTCACAGCTGGGCGCACACCTTCAAGCACTGCGGAAACCGCGCGGTATTTCATTATGTTGCCAAGGAGAGCGGCAATTATCAATATTATTATAAACGCAGGTATGACAACGGCAAGAGTGGCGACGAGCGCGCCGACTATCCCTGCCTGCGCAGATCCTATAAACGTTGCCATGTTCACGGCAATCGGTCCGGGAGTGGACTCCGCTACCGCTATAAAATCAAGAAGTTCGCCCTCCGTCAACCACCCGTGAAGGAGACATTCCTCTCTGATAATGGAAATCATTCCGTATCCGCCACCGAACGATACCGCGCCGATTTTCAAAAACGTGATAAAAAGTTGAAGATAAATCATCGTTCTTCCTCCTTGCTTTCCTTATTTCCTCCTGCACCGTCGTTAATTTCGGCTTTTTCGTCGGGGAATTCACCCTTTTCGCCACCCTCGGGTTTGCTGCCGATTTCGTCCGACTTCTTTTTTCTTTCGGATAAAAAACGTACGAGATAGACGGCAAGCCCTGCGACTCCGCTTATCAGGATATAAAAAACGGAGGAAAAGTTTATTGCAAACAGCGAAAACGCGACCATGCACCCCGCAGTCGCGATAAAAAGCACGATATTAAACACCGTCTTGTGCATTTTTATAAACATATTCAAGCCCGCCGAAAATATCAAAAAAATTACACACGCTTGTATACCTTTAAACGCAGAAGCCACCGCGGAAATTTGCAGAAATCGATCAAAAAACAGCGAAACAAGATAAATTATTACAAACGATGGAATACAAACGGCAACCGTACAAATAATCCCGCCCGCCACTTTGCCCACCTTATAACCGATATAAGTGGCGGCGTTCACGGCTATCGGTCCGGGAGTAGACTCCGCAACGGCGATCATATCCGCAAATTCGTCGTCGCCGAGCCACTTCTTCTTGCTTACAAATTCATTTTCGAGCAAGGCTATCATCGCATACCCGCCGCCAAACGTAAATAGTCCGATTTTCAACATAGTAAAAAATAAAATTATGTACTTTTTCATGCCTTTGATTATATCACTTGACTTTTCAAAATAAAAATATTATTATTTTATCAAATCCATAACAAAAAGGTTATAATATGACTTTGCGACACCTTAGAACGTTTATCACAGTGTGCGATTGCGGTTCGGTTACGCGCGCGGCGGAAGAAATGCACATAGCCCAACCCGCCGTCAGCAGGACGATTGCAGAGATGGAAGAATATTACTCCCTGCCTCTTTTCAAACGCATAGGCAGACAACTTATTCCGACGGATATAGGCAAAGAATTGTTATTAAAGGCGCGTGAAGCCGACGCGGCGTTTACGGAATTCGAAAACTCTGCACTCATGCTTAAAGGCAAAAAAACCTTGAAAATCGGAGCAACTTTAACGATAGGCAAACTGTATATACCCACATTGCTTACCGCAATAAAACGTGAATTACCCGAAATTTGCACGCAGGTCACCGTCTGCCGCGCATTTGACATCGAACAAATGTTACTCGGCGGAGAAATCGACTTCGCTTTGAGCGAAAGCCAGAATTTTTCACAAAAAATAGAGAAAAAAGCGTTTGCCGAAGATAAACTCGTCGCGGTTTGCGGAGCGGAATATCCCATAGAGGAAGAAATTACCGTACGGGAGCTAAGCGGGCGCGAACTTTTGCTCAGAGAAAAGGGCAGCGCTTCGAGGGAGATGATCGACGGCGTGTTCGCCATTGCGGGCATAAGCGCACAACCCGTTATGCAGTCGGCAAGCAACCAGGCATTGATAGCTGTGGCAGAGGACAACCACGGAATTGCAGTGCTGCCGCAAAAACTTGTGCAAAGTCAGGTAAAATCGGGAAAGTTAAAAATTGTAAATATCAAAGACGCCGACCTCAGGCGCAAATATTGCGTTATCTATAACAAAAGCAAGAAATTTACCGAAGAACAAACACGCGCGCTTGCATTATGCGAGAAAGCAAATTGGTGATTTTTTCTTAATTAAATATCCTGCATTTTTAATATAAATTACCCTGCCCCTTTTTTAATTTTCTCGGCAAATATAATGGCAACATTTGCCGAGAAAGTAGGCAAAATTGCGGGAGCTTTGTAATGGCAGAGCCCCGAGGCGTTATCGCCTCGGGGCTCTGCCATTACAAAAGGCGGCGCAAAATGCGCCGCCTTTTTCTCACTTTTAATTCTTCTTCATCGCCTCAACCTGTTTGGCAACCTCTTCCTGCAAGTTCTCCTGCTTTTTCTCGATGCCCTCGCCCATTTCCCAACGGACAAAGCGCGCAACCTTGAATTTCTTGCCGATAACCTGTTCAATCGTCCGGGAATCGTCCTTGACGAACGCCTGCTTCAACAGGCAGTTTTCGGAATAGAACTTGCCCATCTTGCCCATGACGATTTTTTCGAGGATCTCCTTGGGCTTTTTCGCGTTCTTCTCGTCGTTCTGCATCTGGACGAGCATGATTTCCTTTTCCTTTTCGATGACTTCCGCGGGCACGTCCGCTTCCGCTATATAGGAAGGCTTGCTCGCTGCGATCTGCAACGCCACGTCGTGAAGGGTCTCTTCGCTGCCTTCGGTGAAGTCCACCGCGTCTACCATAACGCCAACTTTGCCGCCCATGTGGATATAAGTTTCTATCTTGCCGCTCGTTTCGTAGATTTCAAACCTGCGAATGGCTATCTTTTCGCCGATTACCGCAGTGGCGTTGGTGATATAGTCCTTTACAGTGCCGTTTTCAAGCGGGCAGGCGTTCAACGCCTCGATGTCCGCGGGCTTGTTCTCCGCTATAACCTGCGCGACCTTGTCCACAATGCCGTGGAACTTTTCGCCGCCGGAGACGAAGTCGCTCTCGCAGTTGATTTCAAGCAGCACGCCTATGCCGCACTTGGGGCACACGAACGCGCCTACCGCGCCTTCCGCGGCGATACGCGATTCCTTCTTGACAGCCTTTGCTATTCCGCGTTCGCGCAACAGCTCCGCCGCCTTCTCCATATCTCCGTCCGCGTCCGTGAGCGCCTTTTTGCAATCGAGCATGCCCGCGCCGCTCTT
>CANREX010000138.1 GCA_947629735.1 uncultured Clostridia bacterium | reverse complement strand
GTGCACTATTTTGTCGCACGAGTTGAGCTTGCGCATATTGCAAGGCGCGAGCGGTGACCGAGGCAAATGTTGCCCTTACATTTGCCGAGAAGAGCCCCTCACCCCTCACGAAAAATTTGCGGATGCGCAACCGCACGCATATTTTTGTGAAATTTTATCTGCGTTTAGCGGCAGCGTGCGAAGCGCGGGCGGAGAAAAATCTCTCCGCCCGCGCTTCGCACAAAAGGGTAGGGCGGCGATTAAAAAATCGCCGCCCTACCCTTTGCGCCCTCAATTTCAAAATATCATGCGCCGCCTATTTTCAGGCAAAAATCACTGTTTATCGATTATGTCGAGAATTTCCGAAATTCTGTCTAAATCGTCACGCGAATAGTAGTCTATGTAAATTCTTCCCTTCTGGTCGTTGCCGATAAGCCCGACCTTGGTGCGGAAAGTAAAGCGCATGCGCTCGACGAGGTTTCTGAGCTCAATCGAGGTAAACGCGCGCTTCTTCTTCCTCTTCTCTTCGAGCAATTCGGGGGAAAGGTTATAGGCGCGCACCTTCTTTTCGAGCGCGCGCACCGACATTCCGCTCTTTACGGCGTCGGAAGCAAACGATATCTGATCTTCCGCCGCAAGCGGCACGAGCGTGCGCGCATGCCCTGCGGAGAGCCTTCCCTCCGCCACCATCTGCATGACCTCGGGCGTGAGCGAAAGCAAGCGCAAGGTGTTCGCGATAGCGGGGCGCGACTTGCCTATCCTCTCCGCCAATTCGTCCTGCGTCAGCTTGTAATCGACCATCAGCTGCTTCATCGCCGAAGCCGCCTCAATGGGGTTCAAGTCCTCGCGCTGTAAGTTTTCTATCAGCGAAATTTCCTTTATCTCGCGCGGGGAATACTTCCTAATTATGACGGGCAAACTGTCGAGCCCGGCGAGTTTCGTCGCGCGAAAGCGGCGTTCGCCCGCAATTATCATGTACCTGCCCGAGCCGTCGTCGTTTACGACAATCGGCATTATCACGCCGTGTTTTTTGATGGAATCGGCGAGCTCCTTCAACGCCTGCTCGTCGAAATTTTTTCTCGGCTGGTTGGGGTTGGGGTAGATCTTGTCGAGGGGCATGTCCTCGGCGTTCTTCTTCTCCTCTTCGGTGTAGGCGAACATGTCCCTGCCGTCGTAAGCGCGGTTGAACGCGTCGCCCGTATCCTCGAAAAGCTGGGCGAACGATTTGCCCAATCCTCTTTCTTCCTTCTTTGCCATATGCGATTTCTCCTGAATTTACTTTGCCTTTCCGCCCGTTGCCTTTCGCCCTTTTCGGGCTGTTCGTCTTTTATATGACGTCCACGCGCCTGTTCGCTTTCCCCCGGCTCTTTTTCGGCTTTTTTTCACCATCGGGAAAACTTCTGCGCGTGCCACGTTAAAAGCTATTTCTGGCGGGACAGAAATTCTTCCGTCAACGCTTTATAAGCCCTTGCGCCTACGCATTTGGGGTCGTAGAGCAATATCGGCTTGCCGTGGCTGGGCGCTTCCGAAAGGCGCACGTTGCGCGGTATGATTATTTCGTATAACTTGCTCTTGAAAAACTTCTTGATTTCCGCCGCTATCTGGCGGGAAACGATCGCTCTGCCGTCGTACATGGTTATCACGACGCCCTCGATAAACAGCCCGGGGTTGAGATGCTGCTTTACAAGCGAGATGGTGTTCATCAGCTGGCTCACCCCTTCCATCGCGTAGTATTCGCTTTGCAGCGGAATTATTACAGAGTCCGACGCGACCCACGCGTTTATGGTGAGCAGCCCGAGCGACGGCGGGCAATCTATAAATATGTAGTCGTAGTTGTCCTTGACTTCCGCGAGGGCGTTTTTCAAAATCTGCTCCCTGTTCCGCTTGTAGACGAGGTCTACTTCCGCCCCCGAAAGATCCACGTTCGCGGGCAGGATATCGAGCATCGGCACTTGCGTCGGCAGGACGTTGGAAGAAATCTTCTCGTCGTCGATAAGCACTCCGTAGACCGATTTTTTTAATGCGCTCTTGGAAAATCCCAGCCCCGTGGTGGCATTTCCCTGGCTATCTAGGTCGATAAGCAAAACGCGCTTTCCGTAGTCGGCGCAATATGCCGCCATGTTCACCACGGACGTGGTCTTGCCGACGCCGCCCTTTTTGTTCGAAAATGAAACAACCTTACTCATACACGCTCCGATTGTTTTGTCTTGTTTTAAGCCGACGCGGGCGAGAGGTAAAAATGTTTCCCGTGAAACTTTTTCTTGCCTTTCCGCCCCTATCCGCTTGTTCGCCGCCCCCCCCACCGCCGCTTGTTTTGCGGAATTTCAGGGGGGAACGGCTGCCTTTTGCCGCCGCAATTTGTGTTGTGACTTCGCCGTACTTAAACGGTAATTTACGCCTTGTTTTATCTTTATTGCCTTATGACTTCCAACGGGTTTATCCGACGTCGGCAAGGGCTTCGATAAGCCTTGAATTACTTGTTTTCGCCGTTGTCGTTGTTGCCGTTGCCTTCGCCGCTTTCTTTGGGCTGCTCGTCGACGTCAGCCTTTTCAGCCTTTTCGGTCTTTTCAACGCCGCCCGCGGATTCGGATTCGTACCGCTTGAAGGGGTTCGAACTCCTCTGCTCGTCGTTTTTATCCATATAGTCCATGACTTCGGCATACGTCTTGCCCGCCATGAGCATATCGACTTCGTCGGTGTAGATGGTCTCGCGCTCAATGAGCACCCTCGCCATGTTGTCGAGGACTTTCCTGTTTTCGGTGAGCAGCTTGACCGCGCGCGCGTACTGTTCGTCTATTATGCGGCGGACTTCGTCGTCGATGATCTTTGCCGTCTCTTCGGAATATTGGCTGTGCGTCGCCATATCCCTGCCTATGAACATGGGCTGCGAGTCGTCGTTGTAGCTGACAAGCCCCAGCTTGTCGCTCATGCCGAACTCCGTGACCATCGTCCTCGCGAACTTGGTCACCTGCTTGATATCGCCCATCGCGCCCGAGGAGACGTCCTTTATAACGAGCTCTTCCGCAACCCTGCCGCCGAGCCCCATGCAGATGTCGTCGAGCAGATAGTTTTTTGAATAGTATGCCCTGTCGTTTTCGGGACGGGTCATCGTAAAGCCGCCCGCATTGCCGCGGGGAATAATCGTGACTTCGTGCACGGGGTCGCAGTTTTCGCACAGCTTGGCGAGTATGCAGTGACCCGACTCATGGAACGCCGTCAGCCGCTTATCCGACTCCGTGACGACCTTGCTCTTCTTTGCGGGACCCATCGTCACCTTGTCGATACTTTCGAAGAGCTCCGCGTTGGTTATGAATTTTTTGTCCGCGCGCGCCGCGAGTATAGCCGCCTCGTTCAGGACGTTCGCGAGGTCCGCGCCCGAAAAGCCCGCCGTAAGGCGCGCAACCGTTTTGAAGTTTACGTCGGGCGCAATAGGTTTATTGCGCGCGTGTACCTTTAATATCTGTTCCCTGCCCTTTACGTCGGGAAGGTTGACGAATACTTGCCTGTCGAATCTGCCCGGGCGGGTCAACGCGGGGTCGAGAATGTCCGCGCGGTTGGTAGCCGCCATGACAATTACGCCCTCGTTGTTTTCAAAGC
>CANREX010000137.1 GCA_947629735.1 uncultured Clostridia bacterium | reverse complement strand
CCTACGGGTGGTCGCTTCTCTTTTGCCGCTTGCCGCTCCTTTTCTCCGAAAATCTGCTGCGCATATTTTCGGAGACCCCGTTTTTAGCTTTTATTTTCCTTAATTGCTTTCGTTCGTTTAGGTTATGATAACTCCCGAAATTATTTTATAATGCGGCGTTTTAGAGCGACTACCCTACGGGTGGTCGCTTCTCTTTTGCCGCTTGCCGCTCCTTTTCTCCGAAAATCTGCTGCGCATATTTTCGGAGACCTCGTTTTTACTATTGTTTTCCTTAATTGCTTGCGCGCGTTTCGGTTATGAAAACTCCCGAAACAAGCATTTGCGGTGCGGGCGACTTCGTGGAAATCGTTATTTTGTCGCGAAAACGCGCAGATAGGGCGCAGAAAAGCGCGCTTGCGGCGGGGCGGGAATATTGACAAAACGCGCGATTGATTTTATAATATATTGTGTGAAAGGCGCAGCCCTCGCGGGGAAGTGTGTAAAAAGCGCAGCCATTGCGGCAGGGGCGAGAGGATAAAGATGAATAAGAACAAAGTAAGAGAAAGGTGCAAGAAAGAATCCGTCGCAAAATTTTATTATTCGGCGGACAGCATGTTTCGCGCGCTCAAAGTTTCGCGTGGCATATTGTACGTTATAGCGATAATTCCCGTGATAATGACGTTCATTCCCGCGATATCGGCGGTGTATGTGTTCGTATGCTCGGTAATATCCTTCGGAATTTCCCTTCTCAACGAGGCGTTGACGTCTTTCCTCAACGAATACAAGAAAAAGGCGATAATGGAATATCAGCTGTACGAGACGGGCGCGACGGGCTCGGAGTTTTCCAAAATCGAGTACGACAGGGAGACGACGAACGAACTCAACGAGCTTGCCATTCGCAAGGGGCTGCCCCGCATGCGCGAGAAGGAGACGCTCAACGAGCTTTCCGTTCCCGACGACATGAGCGACGATTACAGCTATATTTATCTTTGCCGCAAGGAAGCGGCGACGACGAAATACATGCTCAGCCGCATATTCTACATATATTTCGTGTTTCTCATTCTCATTGCGGTGTGCTTTGTGTTCGCGATATTTTTCAAGAGCAACACGATGGAATATCTTTCGCTGCTAATAACCTTTTACCCGATCGTCAGCCCCATTATCAAGGCGTGCGGCAAGTGCAAGGAGTGCATGAAGGACTGCACCAAGATGTGCGCGGATATCGACAACTTCTTTGCCGACGGCGATACCTCGGTGGAGCGCCTCGCGAGAATGCACTACTACGTGCAGAATTTGGAGTTCGAAATGCTCACCAACCGCCCCGCGATATATTCGCTCTTTTCCCGCATTTTCAGGCACGGGATAGAGGACCTGGAAGAGGGCGTGACTACCCGCTTCCAATTAGCGATAGTGGAGCTCAAAGGCAAGGCGATGATGCAAAAGGGCATGATTGCCCCGCCCAAGGGCAAGGCGCTTATCACCAAGGTGGACTACGACTTGGACAAACTCAACAAGATAGAGCAGGGGAAGAAGAAGGGCAAGCCCGCCGCCCGCCCGACAAAATCCGCGGAGGCGGAGGAGGTCGCCGCTTCGTCCGCTCTGCCCGAAAAAACGCAGAAACCCGCTAATAAGGTTGAAAATAAACCAGCGGCAAAGACGGAGAATAAGTCCGCCGCAAAGACGGCGGAAGCGGCTAAGCCTGTTACTAAAACGGAAACGGCAAAACCCGCGGTTAAGACGGAGAATAAGTCTGCGGCTAAGGCGGAAACAAAAACTGCGGCTAAAAAGCCCGCCGCAAATGCAAAGCCCACGAACGAAAAGCCCGCGACGGCAAAACCTGTAAACGAAAAGCCCGCCAAGAGCGCGGCGGGGGCGAAGAGCGGGGCTAAAAAGACGACGAACAACAAGCAATAAAAAGGCGGAAAAGAGAGATTAATCGGAAAAACGCGCGCCGCCGCCGAGGGCTCTGCCCTCGGCGGCGGCGCGTTTTCCTTTTCAAAAATCCAAACAAATCGGCAAACTTTACCGCCTCAACCGCCCGCACAGCGCGCGGAAATCTCAAAATAAACCAAACAAATTAAAAAAATCGCCCGCACAGCCGCGTGGTTGTCGCAATCAAATCAGAAGCACGGCGTAAAGGGTGGCGAGGGCGGCAATCAGCGTGGGCACGGCGATAAACAGCCCCATCTTCAAAAAGCCGAGGTAGCCGAATTTATAGCCGTGTTCGTTCAGAATCGAGCTCCACATAATGCCCGCCAGCGCCCCGATCGGCGTGAAAAACGCGCATATGTTCGAGCCGATTATCGTAGCGTACACCGCGCTCTGCGCGTTCGCCGCCGAGGAGGAAATGATAGAGGAAAACAACACGCTCATCGGGATATTGTTCATGACGTTCGCCGCGAGGAAGGACGCCGCCCCGTATTTGAGCACGGGCATAGAGCTGCCGAGCAGCTTCGCGATTTCGGTCGTCACGCCCTCTTTCGATAGAATTACTATCATCGTGAACATCGAAATGAGGAAGGGCACAAGCTCATAGGGCACGCGCTTCGCGCAGCCGATAAGCGCTTTGGGCGGTTTTCTGCGCGCTATCGCTATCACAGCGTTGAACACCACAAGGCTCGCCACCGAGCAGGCTGAAATCAGCCACATTTCCGCGCCTATGTAGGAAGCTATCGCGAGCAGCACGGTGCACGCGGCGAGATGTCCTATCCCCACCCACAGCAGCAATTTGTCGCCTATGACGACGTCCTCCGCCTCGCCCGAAATGGGCGCGCGCAGCTTCTTTTTAAACATCAACAGCAGCATGCCGAACGCCACTGTTCCCGCGGCAAGAGTGGGGAGTATGCTCACCTTAAAATAGCTCAAAAAGTCTATCCCGTTCGCCGTCGCGAGGTAAATATTGGTGGGGTTGCCTATAATCAGCGCCATGCTCCATGTGTTCGCCGCGACGAATTCCGCCGCGAGAAAGGGTATGGGGTCTATCTTCGCGTTCTTCGCAAAATAGCAGATAAAGGGCGTGAACGAAAGTATAATGATGTCGTTCGAGGTGAACATAGTCAGCACCGAGACCATCAGATAGAGGTATATAAACAGCTTTATCTGACCCGTTTTCGCCCTCTTCAATATGCGGCTCGCGAGGTAGCGGAAGAAGTCCAACTCGTCCAAAAACACGGAAAGCACCGTCATGCAGACGAACAGCGCCAAAATTTTAAGCGGGTTGACGGCGGTGTTTTCCACAAGCGATTTGCCCACGTCGGGCAGATACTTGCTCTTGACTATCAGAAGTATTATAGCGCCCGTCAGCGCGATGACCCAATACAGGCTTATATTCAGTTTTTTTATGCGCAGCTTGGGGAAAAACAGTATGCTTATTATCATAAGCGTGACCGTCGCGGCGCAGATTATTATCGATGTGAGCATATGCGAAAAATTTGATTCGTTTTGACTTCCACGCGGTTGGCTGTGAAGTTATTTGCGGTTTGTTTTGAGTTTTGTTGCCTTTTTTGCCGTGGGCGGTAGGGGGTGAGCGCGTTGAAGTCGGCTGCAAAATTGCCATTGCCGCGGAAACGAAAGTTAATGGGGAGCTGCGGACATCTCCC
>CANREX010000136.1 GCA_947629735.1 uncultured Clostridia bacterium | reverse complement strand
AGCGTGTACGCGATATTTTCTTTGAGTTCCGCCACGCTTGCCTTGTCCTTGGGCTCGCCTTTGAGGATATTTCCGTCATCGTCGTACCAGAAGGTGAAGCGGGGAAGGGAGAAGGAGAGCGTCTGCTTGCTCGAACGGTCGGTATCTACGAGGTATACGTTTGCAATCGCGCCCTCGCTCACTTTCACCCTGACGCTTACAGCCGTATAGCTGTCCGCGCTCAGCGTTGAGTTGTTGCCGATATAGCCGTAGTTGTAAATCTTGGTCTCTTCCGCGAACGTGCGCACCGCGTTGACGATGATGAGCGGCTGAACGGAATATCTTCCCGCCAAAGCGTTCCAGATATCGTCGTCGGTGGGGTCTTGCAGCTTGGTGAGCGCCGTTATCGCACTGAACCAATCGCAGGACTTGTAATTTTCGAGGTTTTCCCTGTTGAGAAGTCCCGCGTATGCGTTGCGGTTGGTCTCGTCATAGTCGGTGGGCTCGGCGTGGATATTGACAACTTCCGCGCTGCCGCCGTTCGCGCCTGTGTAGCTCGAAGGAACGGCGAGGTCCTGCTTGATTACGTTTTTATCGCCCTTTTCGCTGTCGAACACCTTGTTTGACTGCTCTTGCTCGTCCGAAATGGTGAGCGAAGCCACGTTGGTAAGGTTGGACGTGTAGTCGTAAACCTCTTCTTCGAGCTTCATGAACGATACGTTCGCTACGGCGAGCCAGCCGGATTTGTAATTCGTCTCGCTCGTGCCCGAAATGGTGGTGTTGCCGAAGTTGAAGGTTAAGGAGAAGTCCTTCTTGCCCTCTTTCGCGGTGTTCTGCACCCTTATAAAGCATTCCGCCCAACCGTTGTAGAAGTCCTCTTTGTCGTTTATCGTCACGCCGTCCAGAGTTGTGGTGTCGAGCGTGAAGTTTGCGGAATTTTCGTCCTCGTTGCCGACCTCTTTTACCGTAACGGTAGCGGCGGTCTTGCCGTCCATGTCGGAAGTTTTAAGCCAGAACGTGACGAGCGCATACTCGCCTGCGTCGAGGCTGAATACGCTGTCGGAAAGCTCCGCCTCGTACGCCGCGCCGTTCGCGCTGAGCATGACCATTGCGGTGGTGGAGCCGTTAGCCCCGGGCAGCGAAGCCGCCGTTTTGAGCGCTTCCGTCAATATGTCGTTGTAAATGTAGTCATCGCCGTTGGCGTTGAATACCCAGCTCTCTTCGGATATGGTGAAGGAAGCGAGCAAGTCTTTCGCGGTGTTCCTGCCCTTCAAGCCCGAGGGGAGGTACGCGTTGCCAGCGCCGTTGTCGAGCACGCCCATTCCCGCACGCGCATATCCCGCGTCTTTGGAACTTACGTACTTGCCGTTGGCGGTCTTTTCCACGGTGAGCCCGCCTTTGAGGGCGCTCTCCTTTAACGCAACCGCGCTGTCCGCGGAGTTCGAGCTCGTCAAATCTATATAGAAATATCTGTTAGCCGAATTGTAGAGGTATTCTTTGTCTGTCAGATCCCCGTTCGCGCCGTCCGTCTTGAACGACACCTTGTCCACGCGGAATTCGCTCTCCGCGTCGGGGGAAAGGAGATAGGAGGTGGAGTTCTTCGTCTCTGCGGCAAAATTGCCCTCGCCGAGAGTTTTCTCCGCCTCGTCTATCATTGCGGACTCGTTTTCGTATGTCTCGATGGTTAAATCGTCGAAAAACGCGTAGCCTTCGACGGTGTAGTCCTCGTTCTGCCCCAAGCCGAGCGTGACGGTCACGGAAGTGGAGGCAAAGCTCGTCGCCTGAACGAATACCGTGAACTTCACCCAGCCGTTGTTTTCGCCGTCGGGGTTTAATACCTCGGTGTTGATGTTTCTGATAAAGAAGTTATCGAGGGTGTTTCCGCCCACGGATGTGTCTACTTTGATATATGCGCCGTGTTCGTTGTTTGCGGCGGTCCTTTCGTTCTTCGTGCCGTCGAAGTATAATTCCGTCGTCTTGACCCATACCGAAAGGGTAGCCGCCGTGCGCGCTTCAAGCGTGACGGTGGAAGTGGAAGTGTAATAAGTTTCCGTGCCCTTGAAATAAGAAGGTCTGTAATTGTGCAGCATGAGGACGGAAGTTTCAAGCTCTTCCGTGTATTCGGAGTCGAGGTAGGTCTTGCCGTCCTTTTCGTAAGTCGTGACGGTGCTGCCCGAAAGATTTACGAGTTTTCCCTCTTCGTTGTAGCTGTAATTGTGAGTGAAGGGGTTGTCGATATACGCCTTGTCCTCTGCGGTCGCGTCGGAATTTGTCGCGTCGTGAGTATTTTTATAGGGCATATCGTCGGTCATAGCGCCGTTGTAGTCTTTCTTGTTCTCGTCGTCGCTGCTCAAATCGTCGTTTTCTTCAAGCGTGGCGGGAAGAGTGGGGTCGGTGAAATAATCCCACCTGTCCTTGGCGGTGTCTATGACGCCGCTCATCGCGCTCGAAGTGCTGCCGCTGCTCCCGGCCGTCCAATTGTCGGGGCTGCTTATGGGATAGAGTCCGTCGTTGTCGTCATAGAATTCGAAATTTCCGTTCTTGATGACCTGTACGTCTTGTTTGGTGACGGTCTTGTCCTCTTCCTGCTCTTCCTCGGTTACGGAGCACGCCGCAAAGCCGATAAGCATGGAAGTCGCTATGGCGGCTGCGGAAAGCATCGTAGCCTTTATCGAAGCTCTCTTTTTAAATTTCATAAAAGCATACCTTAAAAAATTAGTGGTGCGGTTGTCTGCCGCTTGTCCGCGGCTTGGTTTTGCGCGCGGTTCAAGTTTCAATCGCTATACCCTATTATTTTAATATAAAATAATTCTTTTTGCAACTGATTATCGGCTGTCACCCGTTAAAAAAATTCATTATTATGAAAAAATTGCAAAAACTTTGTATGTAATATGGCTTTTAAGGCGCAAATTGACGTCCACGAGGGCGCAAATATGCAAATATCGGAGTACAAGGTGACGTCAACTAAAACGCAAAAAGGAGAACGGCAGTGAAAAACAAAGGGGTTCGCGCATATCTGAGCGGGGTAGCCCTCGGCGGAGTAAACGGACTTTTCGGAGGCGGAGGGGGAATGATAGCCGTGCCCTTGCTCGAAAACGCGCTCGGATACGGCGAAAAACAGGCTCACGCGACGGCTATTTTCGTGATAGCCCCGCTGTGCGCGGTCAGCGCGGTAAATTACGCGCTGCACGGCTTTATCGATCTGTCCGTCGCCATTCCCGCGGCGATAGGCAACGTGGTCGGCGGACTTCTCGGGGCGAAATTTCTCAACAAATTGAACGCCGCGTTCGTGAGGTTCGCGTTTATCGCGCTCATGCTCGTTGCGGGGATAAGGATGATAGCTTTTTGATATGGCTTTTTTGATTTACGCCGCCGTCGGGCTTGCCGCGGGGGTGCTCGGAGGAATGGGAATGGGAGGCGGAACGGTGCTTATACCCGCCTTGACGATATTTTTGGGAGTGGAACAGCACGTCGCGCAGGCAACCAACGTGTTTGCGTTTTTGCCTATGTCGGCTTTCGCCCTCGCCGAACACAAAAAGCAGGGGCTTTTAAGGACGGAAGGGCTTGCAAAGGTCATAATTCCCGCGATTATTTCCACCGTGCTTTCTGGACTTTTGATGTCGGCGTTGCCCGCCGAAATGCTCACAAAACTTTTCGGCGCGTTTTTGATAGTGTTGGGGGT
>CANREX010000135.1 GCA_947629735.1 uncultured Clostridia bacterium | reverse complement strand
CCGCAGACTCTTGTTTTTCGGACTTTTACAGAGTACTATGTCAGACAGAGTACATCGATATCATCGCCTGCGGGACGGCATTTCACGCGGGACTGTGCGCAAAGGAGGCGATAGAGCGCCTCGCCCGCATTCCCTGCGAAGTGACCGTCGCCAGCGAGTACCGCTACCGCGACCCCATCGTAAAGGAGAACACCCTCTGCATCGCCGTGAGCCAGAGCGGGGAGACGGCGGACACTGTGGAGGCGGTGAAGCTGTTGAAAGAGCGGGGCGCGCGCATAATCGCCGTCACCAACTGCGGCTTTTCCTCCGTGACGAGGATGGCGGACGTCGTCCTGCCCGTCTGCGCCCATGCCGAAATCTGCGTTGCCGCCACCAAGAGCTATATAGGTCAGCTTGCCGCGCTGTATATGCTCGCGAACCGACTCCGCCCGCATGAAGCCAAGCGGGAGCTGCTTAACGCGGCGGCGGGGATATCGGATGTGCTCAAAGAAAGGCAAAAGGCGGTTTCGTTTGCCGATATGTGCGCGGGCAGCCGCGCGGTGTTCTTTCTCGGCAGGGGGAGCGACTACGGCGCGGCGGTGGAAGCGAGCCTGAAATTAAAGGAAGTTTCTTATATTTTCAGCGACGCATATCCCGCGGGAGAGTTGAAGCACGGCACTCTCGCGCTGATAGACGAAAGCACTTTGAGCGTGTTCATAATCTGCGAAAGTACGGTTGCGGAAAAGTGCGTAAACGCCCTCGAACAAGTGCTCTCGCGCAAGGGTAAGGCGGTGGTCGTCACCTGCCTTGACGACGTCGAAGAGCGGCTTTGCGGCAAAGCGGAAGTGTGGCGCATACCCGCCGCCCCGCCCGCCCTGACGCCCATGCTGAGCGCCGTCGCGCTGCAATTACTCGCCTACTATACTGCGGTGAAGCTGGGCAAAGACCCCGATAAACCCCGCAACCTCGCCAAGTCCGTAACGGTGGAATAGGTGACGTCAATCGCACTCGGCGCGATAAAACGGCAAAAAAATTTTCTGTTCAGTTGACTGAACCGATTGCGGAAATTGCCTTTACGGTCATATTTATTGAATCGAAATCGGGCAGGTTGTTTTTCATTTGACTTTAATGGCTTTCCGAAGGAAAAGCCCGCGGGGCGCAAATGCTTGCGCCCCGCGGGCTTTAATCTCCGAGCTTTAATCTTCAAACCTTTAAAACCTCAAATTCCAACCCCTGCAAGCATGCAAAAAAGCGCGTTATCAGCCGCGCTTTTCCACATATTTTTCTTTCATTTTGGCGATGTCCTCGTCGGTCACGCCGAGTTCTGTCTTGCAGTACATCTCGATAGAGCCGTACTTTTCCTTGATATTCTCTATCGGCACTTTCATATATATAGGTTTTGCCGCCATCATTCCGAAAAGAATTTTCTTGAACCGCATATAAAGGGGCGCTATTACAAGCCCCGCCCTGTTCCAGAAGAACCGCGCGCGCTGGAAGTAGTGAGAGGCGACGTAGTCCTGCAAAATCACCTTTTCGTCAACGCCGAGCAGCCCTTCGACGAGCATGGCGACAATCCCCGCCCTGTCCTTGCCGCCGCTGCAATGCCATAAAATGCAGTCGTCGTTGTCTATAATCAGCCTCAGCGTTTGGGCGAGGCACTTTTTCGGCTCTTCGCTGAACAGCACCGAGCGGTACATCTGTGTCATGTAGTTGTCCGCCGTGCCGAACTCATCCTTTATCCTGCGCGATTCGATAGCCATGGTCTTTGTCATGCTCTTTTCGCGCGTTATCCCGGGCGTCGCCGTGCACAGCACTGGCAGGTGGACGTAATTCACGCCCTCCCACAGCGTATCGGGGGATTCCTCGCACTCGGTAAAAATGCGCAAATCGATGACCGTTTTCACGTTCATGTCTTTGAGCGCCTGAACAGTCGAATCGGGAATTTTATAAAGTTTTCCGCTCCTTATCAGCTTTCCCTTCTTTATCACGCCGTCTTTTGTGGGTATGCCGCCGAGGTCGCGCGTGTTGAACAGCTTTTTGAGCTTCAATCGCTTTATATGCATATCTGCATTTTACCATAACAGCCCGCCGCCCGTCAAGTACTAACCCTGATATTTAAGCGCGCCGCCCTTAAAATCGCAGCCGCAAAACTCATCGTCCGACTTGTTTCGACTTCTCCTGCGTTTTTCAATTAGAAAAAGGGTGAGTCGCACCAAAGCGCAAAGGCGAACGTCGCCGCGGCAATCGCAAAAAAGGCGGGCGCGCGGGCGGCTTCAATATATTACCGCGCGCATGTGGGGCATTCAAACAACCTCGTGGACGTCGTCATAATCGCAAAAATGGCGGAGTTTGCGCGGCGGGCGGGGAGAAATCGCAATTAAATTGCCTTCGTCGCCAAAAAAATGTGACGAAAGTGTTTAACGCGGCGAAGAAAGTTTTATATTTATATTGTAAACAAAACGGAAACGGTGATTTTTCAAGGAAATTTGCAATGGCTGAAAGCAAAGAAAAGCGGTTGAAAGAAGAGGACGTCAAGGCGGACGCCGCCGAAAAGGAAGCGCACGCTGCGGAGGACAACAAAGAGACGGAAGAGGCGGCAAAAGAAGTTGACGCGCTTGCGGAAGCGCTCGCTGCGGCGGAGGACTACAAGCGCAAGTGGTATTCGGTCTCCGCGGAGTACGATAATTACAGGAAGCGCACTTCCGCGGCGGTTTCCAAGGCGTACGCGGACGGCATGGCGGAGGCGGTTTTGAAGCTCCTGCCCGTATCGGACACGTTCGGATATGCGCTCTCGGGCGCTTCCGACGAAAAGACGAAAGCGGGCATAGACAAGGTGATAAAGAGCTTTAATACCATTCTCCTCTCGCTCGGTGTGGAAGAAACTCCCGTTGCGGTCGGCGACGACTTCGACGAGGGCACGATGGAAGCGGTCATGAATTCCCCCTGCGGCGAGGGCGATAAGCCCAACAAGGTGAGCGCGGTGCTCAAAAAGGGATATAAACAGGGCGGAAAAGTTATAAGGTTCGCGCAGGTATCCGTGACGGTTTAAAACTTCTTAACTCCATAAAATATCGTTAAAAATATCGTTGAAAATATCGTTCGCCGCGCCATATGTGCGGGGCAACGCAAAAAAATAAATTTACAAATACAAAAAAGTACAATAATTTCAGAGGTTTTGATATGGGTAAAGTAATAGGAATAGATTTAGGTACAACAAACTCCTGCGTGGCGGTCATGGAAGGCGGCGAGCCCGTGGTTATCGCCAACAGCGAAGGCAGCAGGACGACCCCCTCGGTCGTGTCCTTCAAGCCCGACGGAAGCAGAATAGTCGGTCAGGCGGCGAAGAGGCTTGCGGTAGCCCAACCCGATAAGACGGTCATCTCCATAAAGAGGCATATGGGCGAAAGCTACAAAGTAAATATAGAAAAGGGATATTCCCCGCAGGAAATCTCCGCGATGATTCTGACCAAGTTGAAGACGGACGCGGAAAGCTACCTCGGCTCCAAGGTCACGGACGCGGTTATAACCTGCCCCGCATACTTCAACGATTCCCAGAGGCAGGCGACAAAGGACGCGGGCAAGATAGCGGGTCTCAACGTTCTGCGCATAATCAACGAGCCCACGGCAGCCGCGCTTGCGTACGGGCTGGATAAGCAGGAAGGCACGCAAAAGGTCATGATATACGACCTCGGCGGCGGCACGTTCGATGTCTCCATTCTCGAAATAGGCGACGGCGTGTTCGAAGTGCTGGCGACCAACGGCGATACGCACCTCGGCGGCGACGAC
>CANREX010000134.1 GCA_947629735.1 uncultured Clostridia bacterium | reverse complement strand
GTATGCCGCATAAAAAAGTCCTAAGCGCAAGGAAATACCGGATTCTTCGACTTCGCTAACGCTCCGCTCAGAATGACAGTAGAGAGGGCATACGCCCTCGGGCAGAATGACAATAAAAAGGCGGGCAGTATGATAAGAAAGGGGGTTGTCACCCTAACATACACGCACATTTTCGCCATTAGCGTGACAAGCTGCGATGATAATTGCGGCTTTTTTGTTTTCTCTCTAAATAATTCTTGATATTCTTGACAATAAGTGCTAAAATGATATTGCGATACTATTGAGAATGGGGATATTTCCGTTATTGGGAATATTTCCCGCTTTAACATGCTAATTTAATCCTGAATGTTAACCCATATTTATGGTAGTAATGTACCGTATTCGTGCTGGGATTGCATTCAGGTTGTAATTTTCTCAATAGTGTCGCAACTATACGAGAGGTGCATTCTACGGTGTCGCTCTCGCAAGGGGGCGGCACTTTTTTATGGAAGAAATCGGGAAAACCTGTTCGTGTTTCGGGCATCTGGAAGTCGATATAACCGACGGGCTCGTTTTAAGGACAAGGGAGGAAATAGACAAGGCGATAGAAGGCGGCGTCCGCGTTTTTTTGTTCGGCGGGAGGAGTGACTTCGACGACTTGTGCTATGATTTGGTGACCGAGCGCATGAAGACGTCACCCCAACTCAATATAAAGCGGGTGTTTTGTTTCGCGCTTGAAAATCAACTGAGAAAACCGCCGCGGTGGTTTATAAAAAAAGAGTATGAGCAATTGGAGTGCCCTGCAAAGAGCTTCGGCTATTGGTATACGGCGATTTATTATCGCAATATCGCAATGATAGACCAAAGCGATTTGGTTCTGTTTTGCGTGCAGGAGAGGGAAAACAGCGGCGCGTGCAAGGCGTATAAATACGCCGTCAAAAAGCATAAACGCATTGTGAATTTGTTTAAATAAGGTCAAATTGAGTGGGCGGGGCTCTTCAAAGAGCCCCGCCCACTCAAACTTTTTGCGCTTTATATTTCCAGCTTATTGTTTTTATTTTGCGCTTCCCGCGAAATAGCTGACCGCGCCTTTGAAAATGGCGTAGGCAACGGCGCGTTGGTGACTTTCGGTGTTCAAAAGTTCGTCGTCCTTTTCGTTGGATAAAAAGCCGCACTCCACTATAACGGAAGGGCTGGACGTGCATTTGAGCATGTAGTAGTCGCCTTTCAACGCCTCGTTCGGCTTGGCTTCGGCGTTAAGCGCGTTGAGTTCTTCCTGTATGCACAGTGCGAGCGATTTCCCCTCGCCGCTTTCGGGGTTGTAAAACACCGTGCCGCCCCGCTTTGACGGCAGAGGGCAGAAATTCTGGTGGACGGATATCACCATGTCCGCGTTGCTCTGCTCGATGATTTCTTTGCGCTTTTGCATGTCGCGCATTTTGAAGCCCTTTTCGCTCGTTCCGTACAGCCCCGCCTCGCCCGAGCGCGTCATAACGCAGTTGAAGCCCGCGCCCGTGAATTGCCCCTTTAAAAAGCGGGCGATACTCAGGTTGATGTCCGCCTCGTCCGTGCCGCTCTTTATCCCGACGACGCCGTTGTCTATTCCGCCGTGACCCGCGTCTATGACGACCGTCGGCATGTTCGGGTTTGCAGCGGTGACGTTTTTTGCGATAAAGCCCGCCCCCACGCCGAGCAAAATTCCGCCTATGACGAACGCTATTATCGTTATGATGAAACTTTTTCTGATAAATAAGGTTTTCACGCTATATACTTATTGTTTTGTTGATTTTTTTATGCCGATATGGTACAATTATATAGATAAAATCAGGCAGTTCGGCAGGTGTCATTTTGTATCGTTTATTTGAAAAAATCGGCGAATCGCAGGCTAAGCAGCTCAGCCCCGTTACCCTCGCGTTTGTGGGGGACGCGGTCTATTCGCTGTACGTGAGGGGCAGGGTGATTTCCCTTTCCGACAAACGCCCTTCCGAATTGCAGAAAATAACGGGCGAGATAGTCTCCGCAAAGGGACAGAGCGCGCTGTTGGAGAACGCCGAAAAGCTGTTCACGCCCGAGGAAGAGGCGATTTACCGCCGCGGGCGCAACGCCAAAAAAGCCACCAAGAGCAAGCACGCGAGCGTTTCGGAATACAATCGCTCCACGGGGTTTGAAGCCGTCCTCGGCTATCTCTATCTCACGGGGCAGTACGACAGGATATCGCAGATAATAGAAGGCGGTCGGGGCGAACAATGAACGTAGAGGGGAAAAACGCCGTTTCCGAGCTTTTGGGAACGGACAAGACGATTGAAAAGATAATGCTCGAAAAGGGCGCGCACGGAACGCTCTCCCGCATATTCGCACAGGCGCGGGCGCGGGGAATAAAGGTGCAGTTCGTGGACAGGCGGGCGCTCGATAAACTCAGCGCGACGGGCATGCATCAGGGCGTAATAGCCGTAACCACAGATTTCAAGTATGCGGATATCGAGGACATAATCGCCGCTAAGGGCGAAAAGGGCGGCTTTGTAATACTTTGCGACGGGATAGAGGACGTCCACAATCTCGGCTCGATAATAAGGGTCGCGGAGTGCACGGGCGCGGACGGAGTGATAATTCCCGCCAACAACAGCGCGAGCGTGACGGAAGCGGTCATTCGCATTTCCGCGGGCGCGGCGAACCACGTTAAGGTGGCAAAGACCCAATCGCTCAACAGGGCGGTGGACAGGTTGAAGCAGTGCGGCTATTGGCTGTACGCCCTCGAAGCAGATGGGGAAAGCATTTACGACGCCGATTTGACGGGCAATATTGCTCTCGTCGTCGGCGGCGAGGACAGCGGGGTAAAAAAGCTCACGCGGGAGAAGTGCGATTTCGTCCTTTCCCTGCCGATGAAAGGCAAGGTCAACTCGTTGAACGCGTCGGTCGCCCTCGGCGTGGCTTGTTACGAAGCGCTCAGAAAACGGTCATAAAAATATGGAATATCGCGAAATGACGGAAGAAGTCCTCGTGCGCGCGTTCAGAAAGGGCGATAAGTACGCGGGCGAAGAACTTCTCGTCCGCTATAAAAACAAAGTTTTGTCCGTCGCCCGCAGGTTTTTTCTGATAGGCGGCGACACGGACGACCTCGTGCAGGAGGGCATGTGCGGGCTGTATTCGGCTATGACGACGTTTACGGGCGAGTCGGGCTTTTCCTCCTACGCCTACGCGTGCATCAAAAACCGCATACTCGACGCGGTGAGGAAGTCCTCGGGCGCGAAAAACGCCGCGCTTAACGACAGCTCTCCCATAACGGAGGCGGACGGGGAAATCGGGCTTATCAACCCCGAGGAAATCTTGATAGAGGGCGAGGACGAATCGGAGACCGCGCAGAAAATGCAGTCCGTCTTGTCCGACCTCGAATATAAGGTTATAAAAATGTATGTGGACGGCGCGACGATGTCCGAGATAGTCTCTTCTTCGGGCTTGACGTACAAACAGGCGGACAACGCCCTGTCTCGCGCCAAAAACAAGCTGCGCGCGCTTTACGGGCGGGCAGAATAACAAGGGTAAGGGGTAAAGCATATGGCATATCTCGCATTTTACAGAATGTTCCGCCCCACGTCGTTCGACGAGGTGGTCAGACAGGAACATATAGTAAAGATACTCAAAAACCAGATAGAAACGGGCAGGATAGGTCACGCGTATCTCTTCTGCGGACCGAGGGGAACGGGCAAGACGACGCTCGCGAAAATCTTCGCGCGCGCGATAAACTGCGAAAGCCCCCGCGACGGCTCGCCCTGCGGAAAGTGCCCCACCTGCAAGGCGCTTGCGGGCAGTTCCGCCCTCGATATATCCGAAATCGACGCGGCTTCCAACA
>CANREX010000133.1 GCA_947629735.1 uncultured Clostridia bacterium | reverse complement strand
CGCGTGCCCCAACTCGTGCCCTATAGCTATCGCGCGGGTGAGCTCCTCGTTCAGCCCGAGGTAGACGGCTATCGTGTAGGCGACGGAATCGACGTGCGCGACGTGCTCCATGCGGGTGCAGACGTGGTCGTTGTCGGTATTGAAAAAGACCTGCGTCTTGTGCTTCAACCTGCGGTATGCGTTGGAGTGCAATATGCGCGTGTAGTCGCGGGCGAAAGGCGTGCGGATATCCCCCTCGCGCCCGTAAAGCTCGCTCTGCCGCGATATGAGTTTTTCGTAATTTTTGCCGTCCTTTCCCACGGCGACGCCGCCGAATTTGCGCTCAGACCCCATAATATGTGCCGTTTAACTCCTTTTTGCGCGCGATAAGCGCGATAAATCGATATGTGAAAACATATGTGTAAACCCCGCCCGCGGCGATACGCGCCGCGGGCGGGGTCGATGCGCCGCAATGGCTGATTTTCAAGAAAATTTTCCGCCCGCCTTTACGTCCTTATCGCCTTGCCGCCCGTAAGCACTATCATCTTTACGGCTTGCAGCGAGAACGAATCGGCATAGACCGTCAGGCTCTTGTCAAGCGTGCCGCGCGCGAGGACCTTGATATAGGTCGTTCTGCGGTTGACTTCCTTCACGCGCTTTTTGATCTCTTCCAGCGTGACGACTTCGCCGTCGGCAAAGTACTGCGAGAGGGTGTCGATATTGATGATGTCCACCTTCGTCCTGTCGGGTTTGCGACCGCCGCCGTCGACGCTCTCCGCCCTCTGGACGAGGGTCTGCGCCACGTCGTCGCCGATGAGGGTGTCCGCCTCCGCCACGGTGACGCTCTTGCGGGTGGGGAACACCGTGCCGCTCTGCGCCTCTTCGTCGGTGAGCTCGCGAATGAGCTTGCGCGCGAGCAACGCCTGCGTGCTCTCGTAGGGGTATTGCCCGGCGTAGTCAACCTGCGCCGCGCCTTCGTCCTTGGAAAGCCCGCGTTCGCTCATCACCCGCTCTATTAGCTCGGCGGAATACTTCAACCGCCTGTCGTTCTTTATGCGGTAAATGCAGGGCGTGTCGGCAAACGACTTGACGGAGGAGAAATCTTCCACAATGTACTTGCTGTCCTCGTATTCCGCAGCGTTCAAGGGAAGGGCGAGCGACAACGACTTGCCGCGCAGGCGCAACCTCGCCAAAATCACCCTGCCCGAGCGGAAGGTCTCCCAACGCCAGCTTACGCGACTCTTGACGCCCTTGTAGGAGAGCAGCTCGTTCTTGACCGCCGAATAATATTGCTTCGTCTCGTCGTCCGACTGTATCAGCTTCGCGAGGAAGCTCTTGCTGTACTTGATTATTATATAGCGCGTCTTGCCGTGGTCGGTTATCGCCCTGACTTCCGTCAGTTCGTCGTCGTCAGCCCCCGCCGTAATCGCCGCCGCTATCGGATATGACGGCTCTTCGCGGACGGGCTCGGGGAATTCCCGCTCCTCTTCCGGCTCTTCCGTCGCTTCTATCGCAACAGGAGGTTCTTGCGCCTTTTGCGCCTCTTCCTTTGCGACGGGCTCGCGGAGTTCCTCCTTCTTTACTGCGGGCTTCTTGCTCGCTTCTTTCGCGGGTCTGAATTTCTCCCGCTCCTTTTCGCGCTTTGCCGCTTGCTTCGCGGCGGACTTCTTTGCGCGCGACGCCGCTATCTTTTCGCCCTTGAAGTCGAGAACGACAAAGACAACCACGGCAATCACGATTAAACCTACTACAACCGATAATGCGATAAGCGCAGGTATCACGATCGTCTTCCTCCCTTAAATAAATTCCCCGCCGCCCTCCCTTTTGCCCGAGAAAACGGCGAAGTGTGCGTTCAAGTATGATTATACTAAAAAACGCCCCCGCCGTCAAGAGCGAACGAAAAATTAAACTCCGTTATTTTTTCTTTTGCAAATTATATTGCTTTATATTGGGCTTTTATTGTTATTTTATTGTTATAATATTGCGCTTTTATTGCGCTTTCCGTCAGAGGGCGTAAGCCCGCCTACGCTGTCATTCTGCCCGAGGGCGTAAAGACACTCTCCTCTACTGTCACCCTGAGCGGAACGAGCCGATAGGCGAGTGCAGTCGAATGGGTCCGGATTTGTTTAGTGAAAAAGCCGTTTCAAAGATACTCCCTACCACCACCATGGGATTCCTCGGCTCAATCGAACGCTGCGCGTTCTTAATCGCTCGGAATGACAGTAATTTAAAAAACGCAACACACAATTAAATAATTGCGGGAGCGGTTAGAAATGCGCAAACGCTCGGATATAATTGCAATTACGAAGTCTATAAACGCAGAGAAGCAAGCATTCCCCAAATAATCAACGGCGCAAGCAAAATCACGCTTTTGCGCAGCGCTCTCACACGGTGTAAGGGCAACGCCGTGTGAGAAGCGTAACTCCGACGCAGTATTGCGCCGCTTATCTGCGTTTACTCGGTAGCAAGAGAGTGGGCGGCGCGCCGAAAGGCGCGCCGCCCACTCTCTTTTTCTTGGTTATTATGCAGTATAAACCTTTGTCGTTTTAAGCGGTACAAATTTTTCAGGCAGAAGCCTTGTTTTCAAGTATGATTGCGCCGATAGAAGAAGCAATCTCGTCAATAGCCTTGTGGTTGAGCGTCACCTTCAACTTGCCCTTGTTGCGCCTTGACGACTTCTTCTTTGTCGCGCCGAGTAAAAGCGAGCTGCCCTCGTCGCCGTAGGTTATGATTTCGAGCACGAAATTACCCTGGTTGAGCCTTTTTACACCGTCCACGATAAGCAAGATGCCGACTATCACAATCAAAGTCGCAATGCCGAGTAAAATCTCCAAAATCGCCCATATGTTGGGGCGTTTGTCGCGCGTGCAGTTTATCGCCTTGACGGAATTTAAAGGAATTTCCGAAACCTCGGTCGTGTTCTTACTTATCAAAGACGTGATTATGCGCTTATCCGTTACGGAAAGATTAGCCACGCTCTTGTCGCGGCGTTGCTTGCTCTTGGAATAATCCCAGCTCTTAATCAGCCTTTCGTTCTGAGCTAATTGAATTCCCATATGTATTCCTCCTGAATATTGTACTTTTATTGTAATCTTACAAATGTAAGAAGTCAAGTAATTTTCTTACTTTTGTAGGAAAATAATATTGATGAGGACAGGTTTCGGTGAAAGGCTGAAAGAACTGCGCGAGGAACGCGAGCTTGGTCAGGTAGAGCTGGCTCAAAAGCTGCACGTAAGCAAAGGAATAATCAGCTTATGGGAAAACAACCTGCGTGAACCCGGTTTGGCTAATCTGGTTGTCATTGCCGATTTCTTCGGAGTGTCGATAGATTATCTCGCCGGAAGGGAGAAATGAATCGCTCCCGAACGGGACTGACGGGTCGGCAAATTGCGGTCAAATTGCGGCGGCGAAGCGGCGCGCAAAATTTTTGCGCGCCGCTTCGCCGCTCTTTTTTATCAAAAATAACCTTTAAATCGAGTAAAGCGCTCATTATACTGTATTGCCCGAGGGTACAAGCCAATTTACTTTTTATTGTCCTTTTGCCCGAGGACGACAGACCGCCTACACTGTCCTTTTGCCCGAGGGCGGAAGCCCGCCCGCGCTGTCATTCTACCCGAGGGCGCAAACCCACACCCCCTGCTGTCATTCTGAGCGAGGGTGTAAAAACACTCTCCCCTACTGTCACCCTGAGCGGAACGAGCCGATAGGCGAGTGCAGTCGAATGGGTCCGGATTTGTTTAGTGGAAAAAGCCGTTTCAAAGTTACACACTACTACCACAACCATGGGATTTCTCCACTCAATCGAGCGCGTTGCGCTCTCAATCGGTCGAAATGACAGCTTTTAATA
>CANREX010000132.1 GCA_947629735.1 uncultured Clostridia bacterium | reverse complement strand
TCATGTGCCCCGCCACGGGGCTGTCAATGCCGCCGGATATCAGAAGCATACCTTTCCCCGCCGTTCCGACAGGCATGCCGCCTGCGCCTTGAATCGTTTCGTTGAACACAAGGGTCGTGCCGTTTTCGCGCAAGTCAAGCCCCAAAACGTGTTCGGGATTGTGGATATCCACTTTCAGATTTTTATTGAAACCGAGCAACCTTCCGCCGATTTCCGCGCTGATCTGCATGGAATTAAGAGGAAAAGTCTTATCCGCCCTGTGACATTCCACCTTAAAACTGCCCGTTTTCGGGCAAATTTCGGCTGCGGCGCGGAAAATTTCGTCCAAATCGGTGGGAACTTTGTCGGCGACGCTCATCGTGTGTATGCCGAAAACTTTGGAAAGCCTGTATGTTATTTCGTCCTCGGCAGCCTCGTCGAAATCTTCAATCAAATATCTGCCGCTGTGCTTTCTGACGACATGTTTAATGCCTTTTAGCGCCTTTTCTATGTTGTCCACGAAAATTTTTTCGAAAAACCCGCGGTTGCCGCCCTTCAAATGCAATTCACAATATCTGACAATTATAACCTTTTCCATATCAAGACATTATCTCCCGCCTGTTGCCGACCGTCTCGTTGAGTATTTTTGCCGCCTGTTCGACTTCTGCTTGCGTCGTTTCGGGGCTGAAACTTATTCTCAGCACACCGTCCGCGCGCTCCTCGCTTATGCCGCACGCCAAAATCACGCGCGAATACCTCTTTTTTTCATTGGAAGAACACGCCGAGCCTGTGCCGATAATCAGCCCTTTGTCGTTGACTTCGTGTAAAATCGTCTCGCCGCGCACTCCGAGGGCGCAAACAGATAAAATATAAGGCGAAGAATTTTTCCCGCTGACGCCGCTGATAATTTCAAACAGCGATTTATCGAGATTTTCGCGCATATATGAATTCAACTTGCCTATCTTTTCGTGAGTTTGCGCGATATTTTCATAGCGCTTTCTCGCGGCGAATTGCATAAATTTGATTCCGAAAACGTTTTCCGTTCCGCTGCGCAGGCCGCTTTCCTGTCCGCCGCCGTAAATATAGGGCTTGATTACAGCGTTTTTGCGCTTGATAAGCGCGCCCGTGCCCTTCAATGCGCCTATTTTATGTGCGGAAATGCTATATAAATCGATATTTTTGCCCATTTTGAAGGGAATTTTTCCGAACGCCTGCACTCCGTCGGAGTGAAAAAGCGTGCGCGAATTTATCGACTTTACCGAACTTGCAAGCCCGTTGATGTCATTTATCGCCCCCGTCTCATTGTTGACGTGTATCACCGAAACGAGCGATGTGTTTGAGTCTACAAGCCTTAAAAGTTCGGCTTCGTTTACGCTTCCGTCGCCGTTGAGCGGCGCGACGCGCACTTCTATGCCCTTTTCCTTTAATGGGTTTATGCAGGAAAATACGGCGGAATGTTCGCCCGCGGTTATGACAACGTTGCCCCGCTTACCGCCGCAAAATATAGCCTGATTGTCGGCTTCCGTGCCGCAAGATGTGAAAATTACGTCGTAGTCCCTGTCGTTGGCGATAAAATTCAATATTTCCGAGCGCGCTTCCGCCAATTCCTTATGCAAATTATAACCTTCCGCGTACAACGCGGAAGGATTATAAAACGCATCTTTCAAATATCTTTCAGCCTTAACAAAGCACTCGGCGTCGGGTCTTGTGGTCGCCGCATTGTCAAGATAAATCATTTAAATTTCTATGACCCCCCTGAACGATTCCTTTACGCTTCCGTCCAGCTCCGTTTCGCCGTCGGCGTTTATCTTGACGAACAGGTCGCCGCCCTTCAATTTCACGGTGATTATCTCGTTTTCCGAGCACTTGCCGTTGGCAATCGAAGCGAGCGCCGCCGCGGCGGCAGCCGTTCCGCACGCCCAGGTTTCGCCGTTGAGCATCTCCCAAACGCGCATTTTTATTGTGATATTATTGACAACTCTTACGCACTCCACATATCCGCTTGCGGGCAGCGCGCCGCCAAAAACGAGCGATTGTCCGAGGGCTTCGATATCTAAATCGTCGACTTTATCGGCAAAGATCACGCAATGAGGATTTCCTATATTTACATACGTCACGTCTATCTGCTTGCCGTCGAATGAGAACTTCCCGTTTACTATCTTTCCCTTTACGCTTTTATCGCTTTCTATAACTTCGAGCGACTGTTTCCCGAGATTCAGCGTGACGGAACTTGCGACGTTGTTGAAGACGTTCAAAGAAAGGTTCTGCACCTTGCCTTCGCACTCCAAAGTGAGCGTTTCGCTTGTGATTATGCGGTTATCGTACAGATATTTCGCCACGCAGCGCATGGGGTTGGCGGCAAGTCCGCCGCTGCTACCGTCCTTATTGAACACGCGTATACCCGCGTCGGCTATTACGGACTTTTCAATCATGACAATGCCGTCCGCGCCTATCCCATAATGCCTGTCGGCGAAGTTTATCGCGAGCGATTCGGGGCAGGTTATGCCGCCATCCATGTTGTTGAACACGATATAATCGTTGCCGCAACTGTGCATTTTGCAGAAATTGAGCTTCAATTTCTCCTTTCTGAGCCTGTTGATGTCCACGAGCTCGGTGTTGTATTGATTGTATCTGCCAGCAATGACGTCCGCAAGCGCGTTGGTCGTATCGAGCGACGTAAGCACGGTTATGCCGAGCAAAATTGCGTGGTGATGAAGCGAAATATAGTTTGTTATGGACTCTATGTCCGTCTTGCCCGTGTAGACAATGTAGTCTATCTTGCCCTCGTCCATCAGCTTGAAAATCTCGTCGTTGGTGGAAAGTCTGGGGACGTCCGTACATTCGAGCCCCAAACTTCTTATTACGTTGGCAGTGCCCGCCGTCGCGTACAGCGTGAGCCCGAGGTCGGCGAACTTCTTCACGATATTGACAATTTCGGGTTTATCCTGATCGTTTATCGTGAAATATATGCCCGAGGGATGCTGTTTCGTCGGGTGTTTCATGTTAAATCCCGCGGAAACGAGCCCCTTGAACAGAGCCTCTTCTATCGTCTTGCCTATGCCGAGAACTTCGCCCGTGGACTTCATTTCAGGTCCGAGCTGCGAATTGACGTCGTTTAACTTTTCGAACGAGAACACGGGCACTTTGACCGCCACGTACGGCGAATTTGGATAAAGCCCCGTTCCGTAGCCGAGTTTTCTCAGTTTTGCGCCCACCATTATCTTTGTAGCAAGGTCCACCATGGGCACGCCCGTTACCTTTGAAATATAGGGCACTGTCCTCGAAGCGCGGGGGTTTACCTCAATGACGTACAGTTCGTTGTGATAAATCAGATATTGTATATTGATAAGCCCCTTTGTCTTTAACGACAGCGCGAGATTTGTGGAGACGTCCACAATCTTTTTGAGCATAGCGTCGCTGAGATTGTACGGGGGATAAACGGCTATCGAATCGCCGCTGTGTACGCCCGCGCGCTCGATATGCTGCATTATGCCGGGAATGAGCACGTCCACGCCGTCGGAAATGGCGTCTACTTCGAGCTCCGAACCCATCAAGTACTTGTCGCAGAGCACGGGGTTTTCAATCTTCTGCGCGAGAATGACGTCCATATACCTTTCGATGTCGTTCTGCGTAAAAGCGATAGTCATGTTCTGACCGCCTATGACGTATGAAGGGCGCAAAAGCACGGGATAGCCCAACTTTTCGGCTGCCTGAACGGCTTCTTCCTTGGTCATTACGGTTAAGCCCTTGGGGCGGGCGATATGGAACTGTTCGAGGAGTTCGTCAAACCTCTCTCTGTCCTCGGCGAGGTCTACGCTGTCAGCAGGCGTGCCGAGTATGCGTATTCCCTTTTTGTCGAGATAACC
>CANREX010000131.1 GCA_947629735.1 uncultured Clostridia bacterium | reverse complement strand
CGCCATATATATGGCGGTGAAATCGGGATATCAGGCGGCTATGCTCGCCCCGACGGAAGTCCTCGCCCGTCAGAACGCGGCGCAGATTGCAAAATATCTGCCCGAATACAACGTGAAATTTTTATCGGGCTCGACGCCCGCCGCGGAAAAGCGGGAGATAAAAAAGGGTTTGAAGGACGGCAGCGTGCACGTGGTATGCGGCACTCACGCCGTCATACAAAAGGACGTGGAGATGAAAAATCTCTCGCTCGTGGTCTGCGACGAACAGCACCGTTTCGGGGTCGCGCAGCGTTCCGCGCTTACGGAAAAGGGCGGCGGTTGCGACAGCCTGATTATGAGCGCGACGCCCATTCCGCGCACCCTCTCCCTCGTCTTTTACGGCGACCTCGACGTCACCACGATAAAGGAAAAGCCCCGCTCGCGGCAGGAGATTTCCACCTCGATAATAAGCCGCAACAGATACGACGACATGCTGCGCTGGATAGCGGGCGAGGTGCAACAGGGCAGGCAGGCGTACTTCGTCTGTCCGCATATAGAGGGCGACGAGGAAGGCACGGTGATGTCCGTCACCGAACTTTTCGAGGATTTGCAAAAGGCGTTGCCGAAAGTGCGCTTCGGACTTCTCCACGGCAAGCTCAACGACAAGAAGAAGGACGAGGTGATGACGGCTTTCCGCGACAAACAGACCGATTGCCTCGTCTCCACTACGGTTATTGAGGTGGGCGTGGACGTGCCCGACGCCACCGTCATGGTCATTTACAACGCGGAAAGGTTCGGGCTTTCCCAGCTGCACCAACTGCGGGGAAGAGTGGGCAGGGGCAGTGTGAAGAGCTACTGTTTTTTGCTCATGGGGAGCGACAGCGAACAGGCGCGGGAAAGGCTTCTCGTCTTGAAGAACAATTCGGACGGCTTCGCCATTGCGGAAAGCGATTTGAAAATGCGCGGGGGCGGCGACTTCATGGGTACGCGCCAGAGCGGGCATATGCTCTCGGAGCTGAAAAATCTGCATTTTCCCGTGTCCGCGCTGTTCACGGCAAAGGCGCTCTCAGACGAGGCGTTTTCGGGCGCGTTCGACATAACCGCGCTGCGCCGCGCCGCCATGCAGAAATACGAGCAGCTAAAAGATATCGTGCTCAACTGATACGGCGTAAAAGATAAACGGCGCAAAGATACAGCGCACGACCGATACGGCGTAAAAGATAAGCTGCGCAAAGAGACAGCGCAAAATCAAACGCCGCCCTGCTGTTGACAAAGCTGTTGACAAACGGGGGCGGATATGCTAAAATAGACGAAAGATTCAAGGGGACGTCCCCTTTGTGCGTTGCAGACAACGCACAAACAATCTTAAAAAGAAAAATAAAAGGGGTAAAGTAAATGAAGTTTAAGGCGACAAAGCTCATTCCCATAGTTTTGGCTGTGGCAATGTGCGGAAGTATGGCGGCAGGCTGTACAAAGAAAAACGACGATCCTCCTCACACGCATGCTTATAGTTATACGGATAAGGACGACGCCAACCACACCAAGACGTGCACCGGCTGCGACGACGTCAACGAGACGGAAGCTCACGTCTATGACAACGCGCAGGATACGACCTGCAACCTTTGCGGACACGTAAGGACGATAACTCCCGCCGACCCGAGCGGAGACACGGGCGATACGTTCGACGGCAAGATTTACGTGGTGGGCGATTCCACCGTGTGCTCGTTCAACGATAATTACTATATTCCCCGCTACGGCTACGGCACGCAGCTTGCGGAATATCTCAACGTCACGAGCGACCAAATTGTCAACCTCGCGCTTTCGGGCAGAAGCTCCAAGAGCTTTTTGACGGAAGCCAATTACACCACGTTGACGACTTCCATTGCCGACGGCGACTACCTCATCATAGGCTTCGGTCATAACGACGAGAAGAGCGACGAGGACGCGCGCTACACCGACGCGAACGGCACGAAAGACGCGGAGACCACGACGAACGGCACTTCGTTTGCGTATACGCTCTATCAGAATTACATAAAGATGGCGACCGACAAGGGCGCAACTCCCATACTCTGCACGCCCATCGTAAGATACGACGCGAACGGCAACTACACGGGCGCAAAGATACATAATACCACCGATTCCGACAAGAACGGCAAGGGCGGCGACTATGTAAAGGCGATAAAAGACCTCGGCGAGGCGACCGACACAGTAGTGGTTGACCTCACCACGCTCACCAAGACCGTATATGAAGCGGACAACGCGGAGGCGGCTTATTTCCACGCGTATACCACATACGAGGGCGACTTGCCCGACGCAACTCCCGCCGGCAGGGACGATACGCATATCAACAAGTACGGCGCAAAGATGGTAGCTTATCAGTTTGCGAACGCAATCAAGAGTTCCGACAGCGACCTCAAACAATATGTAAAGAGCGGTATAACTGCGCCCACCAAGGCGGCGGACTATCCCGACGCGATAAACGCGGCTTTCGTCAAACCCGATTATACGCCTTTCGACCCGTCCTCATATGAAGCCAACGAGCTCGGCGGCGGTTGGTATAAGACCGTTATGGGCGATGCGGGCGGCGCGGATAAGATTCCTACATATACCGTAACCAAAGACGCTTCGAACAAATTTACCGTTGGTAACGCGGTGGCAAACGGAAAGTTTGCAAGCGGTTCCGACGGCTTTGCGGCTGCTTTCATGCAGATAAACAAGGCGGATAACTTAAACATAACCGCGACCGTTAAGGTTATAGAATGTGAAAAAGCCAACAATCAGTCGGGCTTCGGAATTATGCTCCGCGACGATATACTCGTCGATACGCATGACAATACCGAAAAGAGCAATTACACAGCGGCGGGTATTCTTCATACCAAGGCGACTATATTCTCCCGCGAGAACGGAACTTTGAAGAACGGCGAGGCGGCTTCTACCGTAGCGGCAGGCAGTGAATTCAACCTGCAACTTACCCGCACGGGTCAGACGGTCGTATGCAAGGTCGGAAATGTTGAAAAGACCTTTACCGATTTTGACTTCTTCGCAAGGGATAACGATTATATGTATCTCTGCCTGTTCGCAAACCGCGGCTTTGTGGTAGAGTTCACCAACGTAGTTGTAACTATTGACGCGGGCGCAGCCCAAGGCGCATAAGTTGCGGCGGAAAGCCGTGAAATAATATACGCAGCGGCAAGCGGCGGCGCGGAACATAACGCGCCGCCGCTTTTACGTTCCCCTTCATTTTTATGGCTTTTTTGGGCTTACGCGGGCGCAAAATAGCCCCGCTTTGAAAAAAATCACGTTGTTTTTGTTGACAACGCGCTTTTACTTTGATAAAATAGCTCTTGCTCACTGTGTACGGTGGGTTTTTATGTGTTGGGAAATTTCCGCCCTAAAAAGGCATAGTGAATTTCCGCAAGACGGTGGTTTTCATTCCTATTATATATATAATGTAATCACGTTTATCCCCTTGCATTTAAGGGTAGGTGCGAGGTAAGAGATATATTCCACAGACTGAAAAGTCGAGTAAAACAAGGAGGATACAAGATGCCCACAATAAACCAGCTTATAAAGCACGGCAGGGAAAAGGAAGTTTTCAAGAGCAAGTCGCCCATTCTGGACAACTGCCCCCAAAAACGCGGCGTATGCCTTTCCGTTACGACCACCACTCCCAAAAAGCCCAACTCCGCTATCCGTAAAATAGCGAGGGTAAGGCTCACGAACAAGCAGGAAGGTACGGTCTATATTCCCGGCGAAGGACACAACTTGCAGGAGCACTCGTCCGTTCTCATAAGGGGCGGAAGGGTAAAGGATCTCCCCGGCGTCCGTTATCATATCGTGCGCGGCGCGTTGGATACCGCAGGCGTTTCCAAGAGGAAGCAG
>CANREX010000130.1 GCA_947629735.1 uncultured Clostridia bacterium | reverse complement strand
TACTGACCGCAGCGCTCCGCCTCTTCCTTGATGGCTTCCTGAGCCTGCTTCTTCGTGCCGACGAAGAGCACGCTCTTGCCCTCTTTCACGCTCTCGCATACAAACCTGTACGCGTCCTCGACCAAACCTACGGTGAGCTGCAAATCGATGATGTGGATGTCGTTCCTCGCCGCGTAGATGTACTTGCTCATCTTGGGATTCCATTTTCTCGTCTGGTGTCCGAAGTGAACGCCCGCTTCGAGGAGCTGCTTCATAGTGATAACTGCCATTTTAATTCCTCCGTTTGACCTCCCCGCAGGCGCGCAATTTCAAAGAGCGATTAAAGCGGAATTGAAAGATTTTTCCGCCACGGGTCGCCCGCCCCGCGGGTGTGAATTTTTATAGCTTTGATATTTTAGCAAAATTTTCGCGTTATGTAAAGCGTTTTTCAAGCGTTTTGCGCCTGTTTTGACTTATTTTCAGTCGTCCTCGCCGATATCTTCGTTCTGATAGTACTCGAAGACCTCTTCCAGCAGCTTCTCGTCCTCGATGGGTTCGAGCATCTGTTCCTGCTCTTTATATCTGAAAATAGCCACTTCGTCGTCGGCGACGGCGTCGTTGGGCTCGGCGGCGAGCAAAAGCGCGTATTTTTCGCCCTTGTATTCGGTTACGTCCAACAGCCTGAACTTTATGACGTTTCCGTCGTCGTCTATAAGCTCTATGAGCTCTTCTTCCTCTTCTTCGGGTTGAATTTCTTTTTCGTCTGCCATGATAAATGCTCCTTGTTTTTTTAATTAGTTGCCCGTATTTTTTAATTAGTTGCCCGCGGAATTTTTGCCGTTGACGCGCGCCAAATATCCGTCTAAAATGTTAGCCGCGGCGAGCGCGTCAACGTAATTTTTGCGCTTTTTCCTGCTCATTCCCTCGGAAATGAGCGTTTCGTGCGCCATAACGGTGGTGAATCTCTCGTCCTCGCAGACCACGGGCACGGGACAAACCGCGGTGAAGTCCTCGATAAATTTTTTCGTCTTGCGTGTCTGCAACGCCTCGCTGCCGTCGAAGTTTACGGGGAGTCCGCACACCGCCACCGTCGCGCCCTTTTGCCTGACGATTTCCACGAGGGCGTTTAAGTCCGCCTGCCTTTCCTTGCGGAAGTACGTCTGCGAGGGCAGCGCGTAGGTGTTGAACGGATCTGAAACGGCGACGCCTATGCGCTTGTCGCCTATGTCGAACGCTACGTACCTTTCCAAAACCCGCCTCCTTTTGCTCTTTACCCGTATATTATAACACGTAAGCGGGCGCATTTCAATCATTACGGCGGGGAAAATTTGCCGTATTGCGGGGAATAACCGCCCGAAACGTAAAGACGGCGCGGGGGCTAATTGCGGCGCGGATAATTGACAACCCGCTATTTGCCCGATAAACGCATAAGCGCGTGGAAGTCACCCCATAAAAGCAGAAGCGGTATCACCCCCATAAACGCATAAGCGGCGCGGCGGTCAAAAAACCGCCGCGCCGCCGAACCGACAAACTTAATCTTCGTCGGAAGAGCCGCCTTCTTCGCCAGCCCCGCTCTCGCCGAGCTTCTTATCTATATACTGTTCCGCCTTTGCCAAAAGGTCTTCCTGATTCTTCTTGACAAGGTTTCTCAGCTTACAGTTGTTGGCAACCAAAAGCGCGCCGCCCGCCATACCCACGGCGAGCCCCAAGATAAACTTTTCCATATTTCTCCCCTTTTAAAGAGATGTCTCCCGCCGCCCGAATCCGTTACGAACGCATAGCGGAAATCTCCGCCGCCGCGCCCCATTTCGGGCAACCGCGCATGAAATCAATTTGTTCGCTCATTTTTAAACAACCGCAAACAAAATTTCACTTCGTCTTGCGCCGCATTTAGACAAACCGCATGAAATTTCCCGCAACAGTCCCCCTTTTAAAGCAAGCTCACACGAAATTTCACTTTGTCTTGCGCCCGCTGTCGGACCGCGGAACACGCCTCTTTATAGACAGTATGAGAGTATACATCGCGCGTTATTACTGTAAATTTTTTACTGTCATTCCTCCACAGACGATAAAATAAGGTAAACCCTACGCCCCACCCTACCCTCCCCTTCTCACACGGCGTAAGGGCAACACCGTGTTCGGTCACCGTTCGTGCGGAACGATATGCGCTCACTCATCTCGCGCGGCAAAACAGCGCACTGTGCTGTTTTGAGAAACTCCGCGCTCGTCCCTCAACCAAGGGGAGTGGGGAGGTATAGAGAGAGGTCATTTTCCCCGAGGGCGTTAGCCCACTTTTATTGTCATTCTGCCCGAGGGCGTTAGCCCGATGGTTTGTAGAAAATTTTTGTGATTAAGCAAAAATTTTTACAAAGCGAAGTGAGCGCATATATTTTTTTACTGTCATTCTGAGCGAAGCGTTAGCGAAGTCGAAGAATCCGGAATTTCATTGCGCTTAGGTAATTTTTATGCGACATACCACAGCCGGATTCCTCGGCAGGCTCGGAATGACAAAGTATCATACCCCAGCCAGACCCATTCGACTGCACTCGCCTTACGGCTCGTTCCGCTCAGGGTGACAAATATGGTAAACCCATTGCCCCTTTTCCGCGCGATAAATCGCGCGGAAAAGGGGCAATGGCTGGAATCGCGATAGCTGCACCCACTAAGTCCAAACCGCAAAATTGTCTATATTTCAGGAATTTTTGCCCGCAAGAAAGTGCGCAAAGTCCAAAAGTTCCCGCCTTTCCGCCCTACCGAGCGAGGAATAAACGGACAAAAACTCCCTCTCGCTTTGGGAAAGTTCCCTCTGCACATTGACCTCGCCGAGGTCGTCCTCTCTCCCGAGGACATAATCGGCAGTACACTCGAAGATGTCCGCAAGCGCCACGACAAATCCCGCGGAGGGCTCGCTCACTCCCCGTTCCCAAAAATTGACCGTCTTGGGGTTGGCGTTAATCTTGGCAGCGAGGGCGCGCTGACTCCAACCCTTCTCTTCCCTTAGCTGTTTTATTCTCAACATAGTTTACCTCTTTGCCCCGATTTTGGGAAAAAATTCCCCAAAAATCCTTGACTTTTACTAATATTCCCCATATAATGTAAATAAATGAGGAAAATATTCCCCAAAACAACAAAAAAGAGGTAAAAAGATGAAGAAAAATGCTGCAAAAAAGATTGCGCTGCTGCTGATAGCGGTCGTATCTGCGCTCGTGATGGGCATTATGGTAGCCGCGTGCGCGCCGAAAGAAGCGACGGGAACGTACAAATTCGTTTCCATGACGATGACGGAAGGAGGTCAGACGCAGACTTATGAAGTCGGCATGAAAGGCCCCGACGGCTCTACCATCACCGACGAATACTACGTCATGGAGCTCAAAGAGGACGGCACGGTCACCTACAAGGCGTTCGGCGACACCATCGACGGCACTTGGACGCAGGACGGCAACAAGGTCAGCGTAACCATGAGCGGCTCTACGCAGGAATTCACCCTCGACGGCAACGTTTTGACGTTGACGACGTCATTCGAGGGCTTCTCCCAGACGGTAAAGCTCAAAAGATAAAACAAACCAATAAAAATTGTATTACAAAAAGCGCTTTTCGCAAAACAGCGAAAAGCGCTTTTACTTTTTCGGCGAACGACAAACACTTTTTACAAGTGGAGTGAACGATATTATTTTTACTGTCATTCCGCCCGCGGGCTTATGCCTATACTCCCCTTTTGTCATTCTGCCCGAGGGCGTAAACCACCCCCCCCGCTGTCATTCTGAGCGAAGTGAACGCAGTGAACGAAGTCGAAGAATCCGGAATTTCATTGCGCTTAGGAATTTCCTATGTGACATACCCCCAGCCGGATTCCTCGGCAAGCTCGGAATGACAATTTTGGAATGCCGTTTCAAAGTTACTCCCTACCACCACTATTGGATTTCTCCACTCAATCGAGCGCGTTGCGCTCTCAATCGGTCGAAATG
>CANREX010000129.1 GCA_947629735.1 uncultured Clostridia bacterium | reverse complement strand
TAACTAAAAAATCAATTGTTCTTATGGACTAGAAATTTAGTCGTAAGATTACTTTGGCATCATTCCAACAAAAACTTAGTTCAAATTCGGATGCCGACGTGCCGCCAGACAAGCGGCGGTGGCACTTTCGTGCCACCGCCGCTTGTACGAATGAATACAGAGAGGGATTCGAGGGTGGAGACGATTGCGGGAGCAATCGGTTTGCGTTAGATAGTTTGTATACGGAAGAGCCCGATACGCAAACCAAACAGTGCAGTGCACTGTTTGTCGGGGCGCGCCGCCAAAGGCGAGAATCCCTCTCTCCGCCAAAGCGGGCGGGGCACAAATTTTGCCCCGCCCGCTTCAATAATATTGCTAAACTATTACGCCGCCGCCTTAATAATTCACACCAACTTGTATTGCAAGTTTAGGGTCAACTCCTTGCCCTTGCCGTAAGAATCGCCGAGCGCGGGCGAGATAAAAAACCTCGCACTGTCCGCGCCGTCGCCGCACACCGCAATGATAAAATACTCAATCTCCGCCCAAACGGTCGTCACGTCTTGCGGGCGGGCGGCGAACACGCACTCATAGCCGCCGCGCTTAAACGCGCTCTCCCGCGCCGTCCACTCCTTGATAAGCCCCGAATTCCCTTCGATGACATCTCCGTCGCCCCGCAGTTTTTCGGCGAGAGAGCGGGCAAAATTCGGAGAACTTTCGCACCTCGATTTAAACAGGAGGACATCTTCCGCGTCTACTCCGACGGCGCTATCGGACAGCGCCACGCAGGCAATCGTCTGCGTATGGGAGAGCGAAAAACAGAATTTATCGCAACTCCATTTCCCGTCTTCCGTCCTTGTAAAAGCGAAGTCTTCAAGCCCCTTTCCGTAGACGTCCTCCACCGCTCTTTCCAGAAGTTTCCACACCGAAAACCGCTGAGAGCGCACCTCGCTGTTTTTCGCGGAAAGTATATATTTTTCGCGTTCGTCGGGGTATATATGGGGGTCTGCGCACATTTTGATATGTTCGGCAATGTAGACGTCGATCATTTTTCTCCCCTTTTCAAGCGCGCGAGATAGGCGTTGACGGAGTGCGCTGCGACGTTGCCTTCCCCCACCGCCTTGGCGTATTGATAGGGTCTGCCCGTGCAGTCGCCCGCGGCAAAAACGCCCGCGATATTAGTCTCGCAGCCGCGGTTCACCGTTATGCTCCCGTCCTTCGTTTTTAGCCCGTTCAAAAGCCCGACGCCCGCGGTGGCGTCTTTGAGCATGAACACGCCGTCCACGGCAATTTCGCCGCCGTCCGTGACGACGCGCTCCACCCTGTCGCCGCCCTCGATTTTTAACGGTCTGCCGCTCATGATTTCCACGTTGTCCGCAAACTCGCCCACGCCTTTATAGAGCGGGAAGAGGCACACGCGTGCGGCGAACTTCGCCAAAAATTCCACCTCGTGCTCCTCGTCCTTGGAATAGACGACGGCGGCGATATCCTTGCCCCTATACAAAAAGCCGTCGCAGGTCGCGCAATAGCTGACGCCCCTGCCGAGAAATTCCCTCTCGCCAGCAATTGGCTTTATCGCTTCCACGCCGCCCGCAAGAATGACGGTGCGGCACTCCAACGCGGCGCTTTCGCACGCAACCGTGAACCCGCCGTCCGTCTTGAAAATGCCCGTCGCCTTGCCGTTTAAAATCTCTATCCCCTCGGCTGCAAGCTGGGCAAGAAACGCATCACGCATGCCCGCGCCCGTGACTGAGGGCAGCCCGGGATAGTTCTTGACGACTTCCGCCCTGCCTATCTTCACCGAAAGGCTCGCCTTGCCGAGGAGTATGAAATTTTTGTCGAGCGACTTCAACGTGAGCGCCGCGGAAACCCCCGCCGCGCCCGTGCCTATTACAACGCAGTCATACATATACCGTTATCTCCCTTTCGGAATATTATTTGCTTTTCGGGCGGGTAATATGCGGTTAATATCCGCACGCATATCCTCGCGCATATCGGGCGGGCTAATCTTAAAACGGATTTCCACTAAGCCCCGCCGATAAACTCGGCTTTTATTTTCCCCGATTGTCGCTTTCCTCATTTTGCGAACCGCATTTTCCCGCATAGCGCCCGCGGAGATGTCCCCCGCTCCCGCTTTCATACACATATTATTGTACACGCACTTGCGCATATAATCAAGTGTTCAAAGGCAAACAGGCGCATATATACGCATATTAAAGTGACGACGAAAGCCCGAAAATATCCCCGCAGCCGAAATAGCCGCGGGGATAATTATTTCCGCCACAAGCGGAGAAGTTATTGCTTTTTTATCTCCTTGCCGTACAGCGCGGAGACGTCGCTCGCGAACTTGTTCATGCGCGAGCACGCTTTCAGCTCCACGGAGTCCTCGAATTCGATTATCTTTTTGCTCTGCTCGCGGGAGAGCTTGTCGGGCACTTCGATTTCCACGGTGACGAACAGATTCCCCGTGCCGTTCACCGTCTTTACGCCCTTTCCTTTCAGGCAGAACCGCGTGCCGCTGTACGTTCCCGCGGGTATGGAGAGCTCCACCATGTCGTCGATGCCCGGAACGAAAATTTTGCCGCCGAGGCACGCCGTCTTAAAACTTATCGGAACGGTAACGAACAGATCTTTATCCTCGCGCTTCAACAGCTTATGCGGCTGTATGCGGAAATAGACGTATAAATCGCCGCACTCCCCGCCGTTGGGGGAAGCCTGCCCGTAGCCGCGCTTTCTCAGCGAGCTGTCGTTGTCCACGCCGCCCGGGATATTGACGGTGAAAGTGGTCTGCTTGCGGGTATAGCCGACGCCTTTGCACTCGGGGCAGCGCTCGGTTATCTTCTTGCCCGTGCCGTTGCACTCGGGACAAGTTCCCACCTGTATCGTGCGCCCGAAAATCGTGTCCTGCTGATATTTGACCCTGCCGCTTCCGCCGCACTTGCCGCACTTGGTGAACGCCGTTCCGTTTTTCGCGCCCGTGCCCGAGCACGCCTTGCAGGGCTCGTTGCGGAAGTAACTTATCTCCTTGTTGCAGCCCTTTATCGCGTCTAAGAACGAAAGGGAAATCGTCTGGGAAATATCTGCGCCCCGCTGCCTTTGAGGGGCGGAAGAGCGCGCGCCGCCGAACCCGCCGAAGCCGCCGAACATGGAGGAGATTATATCCTCGAATCCGCCCATGTCGCCCATGCCCGAGCCGCCCATTCCACCCATGCTTCCCATGCCGGGGTGGTCGAGCTCGAAATCGTACTGCTTGCGCTTGTTTTCGTCGGAAAGCGTTTCGTTCGCCTCGTTTATCTCCTTGAACTTTTCGGCAGCCTGCTTATCGCCCGGGTGGAAATCGGGGTGATACTGCTTGGCGAGCTTTCTGTACGCAGATTTTATTTCGTCCTGTGACGCGTTGCGGCTTACGCCCAAAACGTCGTAGTAATTGCTTTTTTCTGCCATGTTAAAACCTGATTTTGCAGCGCACGTATGCACGCGCGCTGCAAATTAAATTGCGTTATTTACTTGATTGACCCCGCAATATGCGCCGATCAATGCTGATGGAACTCGGTGTCGTCGCCGCCTGCCGCGCCGCCTTCGCCGCCGTTTCCGCCCGCGCTCTGAGCCTGCTGATACATCTTGGCTATCACGGGCTGAACGTCCTTTTGAAGCTGTTCGAACGCCGCCTTTATCCTGTCGTTATCGCCGCTTTCAAGTTCGCCCTTGGCGTGCGCAACCGCGTCTTCCACCGTCTTTTTATCCTCTTCGGAGAGCTTATCCCCCGCTTCCTTCACGATCTTTTCGAGGGAATCAATCATGCCTTCCAGATTGTTCTTGTTGTCTATCGCTTCCTTGCGCTTTTTGTCCTCTTCCGCGTACTTTTCCGCGTCCTTGACCGCCTTGTCAATCTCCTCTTCGGAGAGGTTGGTGGAAGCGGTGATAGTGATATTCTGGCTCTTGCCCGTGCCCAAATCCTTTGCCGTGACGTTTACGATACCG
>CANREX010000128.1 GCA_947629735.1 uncultured Clostridia bacterium | reverse complement strand
ATCCCCGGCGCGCCGCCCAACGCGACCACGCACAGACCCGAATCGTCCGCCAGCACGGGGTATTCGCACCCGAGGGCTTCGCTCACCGCGCGCGCCTTGATAAGGGCGTTTTCTTCAAAACTTGCGCCCGTCTCTTCTATATCGCCCGTGAACCCCGCCTGTTTCATGCCGAGCAGGGTGACGTCCGAAAAGATGCGCCCTATTTCCTGTATTTTGTGCGCGTTGCCGCTCGCGACGATTATTTTTTGCGGTAAACCGACTTTCGCCATAATGCAATTATACTATAATAATTTTGAAATGTAAAGTGAGTGAGGGGCTTAATTTCTCCGCCCCGCCTTGCCGCCCGTAATAAGTATTTTAAAGTGAATTCGCGCCCGCTTTAATTTTTTTAAAGCGACGTCGCCCGGCCTTGCAGATTTTTCGGCTTTTTAAGCCTTTTTAAGCCGCTAATCTTCCCATTTTAAGTCGTGCAGTTCGCCTTTTAAGTTAAAGCCCTCGAACCCGTGCTGTCTCAGCCCTTCGTACACGGCTATCGCGACGGAGTTGGAGAGGTTGAGCGAGCGCAGCTCTCCGAGCATGGGTATGCGCAGACACTCGTCGGGGTGCGCCTTCAACAGCTCTTCGGGCAGCCCCTTCGTCTCCTTGCCGAACACGAGGAAGTCGTCCTTACCGAATACGGCTTGGGCGTAGTTTTTTCTGCCCTTTGTGGTGAAGTAGTGAAATCTACCGTCGGGGTAAGAAGATTGCAGCGTTGAAAAATTTTCCCACACCCTGACGTTTACAAACTCCCAATAGTCCAGCCCCGCGCGCTTCAAATACCTGTCGCTCAGCTCGAACCCGAGGGGCTTGACGAGGTGGAGTTTACAGCCCGTCGCGGCGCACGTGCGGGCGATATTGCCCGTATTTTGGGGAATTTCGGGCTCTACAAGCACTATATTGAACAATTTTTCACCTTTGTAGGGCAGATTCCGCCCCGTCTTTGTTTGCGGCGTTTTTTCGCGGGAATTTTGTTGAATTCCCCGCAAAAAAGCGCGCTTTCGGCTATATTTTAATACAAACGTCCGTCAAATGCAAGCAAGTTACAAAGGGGCGCGTAGATATCCGTACAAAATTGTTTTTCATTCGTTTGACAAATTACGCGCATAATTGTTATTATTATCATGCGGGAATTCGGTTCGCTTTTCCGCATGGGGTGAAAGATGAGTTTCGACCAGGTGCTTGTAATAATCAACAACTTCCTGTTTCTGCTCGGCGGCGTCGCGGCGTTGATAATAGGAATAAATATGCTCGGCAACAACCTCGAAAGGGCGGCGGGCAAGCATATGCGTTCCATGATGGCGAAAGCCACCAAAAACCGCTTTGTCGGCGTGGGAACGGGCGTCGCGGTGACGGCGCTCGTCACGAGTTCGGGCGCGACCACGGTCATGATAGTGGGCTTCGTCAACGTGGGGCTGATGACGCTGTCGCAGGCTGTTCCCGTCATAATGGGCGCGAATATCGGCACTACGATAACGGCGTTCATAACGGCGATTTCCACCACGGGCAGCGGCTTGCAGACGGCCGCGCTGTTTTCCAGCCTCGCCTTTGCGGGCGTGCTGATGAACGTGCTGAGCAAGAAGGATATCGTCAAATACGTGGGAATGATACTCGCGGGGCTCGGGCTTATTTTTATCGGCATGCACACGATGTCCTCTTCCATGGGCAATCTCACGGCAGAATATATCCTCGAAGGCGACAAGGCGGTGCTAAACCCCATAGCCAACGCGATAAAGGGAATGTTCAAGGCGCTCGGCGCGGGCGGGGGGAATCTCACCTGGCAGATACCCGTGCTGTTCATACTCGGCGCGGCGCTGACGGGTCTGGTGCAGTCCTCGGCGGCGGTCACGGCGATAGTTATGTCGCTCGCGGCGTCGGGGGCGGTAGATCTTCGCTTTGCCATGTTCGTAATTTTGGGCACTAACGTGGGCACGTGCCTTGTGGCGGTGCTCTCCTCGATAGGCACAAACGTAAACGCCCGCAGGACGGCGTTCGTGCACTTCTCGTTCAACATAATAGGCGGTCTGATATTCATCATACCCCTTGCTATCCCCGCGGTGAGCGGCGGGCTGTGCGATTTCTTGCAGTGGGCTATACCCAACCCCGCGATACAGATAGCGGTTTTCCACATGTTTTTCAATATTGTGACGACCGCGCTGCTGCTGCCCTTTATCAACGCGCTTGTAAAGCTCGCGTGCGTGTGCGTGCCCGACAAAAAGGCAAAGGCGGAAGAGGAGCAGATACAGATACTCGACGAGCGTCTGTTGAAAACCCCCGCTATCGCCGTCGGACAAACCCGCCGCGAAATTTTGAAGATGGGAAGCCTGGCGTTTTCCAACTACAAGCGCTCTCTCGACATGCTTTTGTCCTTTAACATGAACGGCATGGATGAGTTCAACCGAACCGAAAGCGAGATAAATTCGCTCAACAAATATATAACGCAGTTCCTCATCAAGCTGTCCGCGCAGGAGATATCCGAAATAGACGAAAAGAAAGTTTCTTCCTTCTATCACGTCACCTCGGATATAGAGAGAATTGGCGACTACGCAGAAAATATTACGGAATACGCGCAGCAGATGGTTGACGCAAACGCGACTTTTTCACCCCACGCCGTGGAGGAAATCCGCGAAATGGATCTGCACCTTACCGAACTGTACAAGAACGTGGAGCTCACCTTCCAGAACCACAATTTAAACTATATGGAACAGGTGGAAAAGGAGGAGGCGGCGACGGACGAAATGTGCGACAAGATGCAAAAATCGCATATCCGCCGCACGAACAACGGTCACTGCACTCCCGAGGCGGGCTCGGTCTATCTGCAACTCGCCGTGAATATGGAGCGTATCGGCGACCATATGCACAATATCGCCAACTCCGTCAAAACCTACGTCGGCAAGGCGGAAAAGCCCGTCAAAGCGTGAATTATTTGATATAGAGCTCGTAAGGCGGAAAGCGCTTGATAATGCGGGGAAGAGCGTTTATAAGGCATAAAGGCGCGTTGAAGTCGGATTTGAAGGGCGGAAAAGCGCGGGAGAAGTTTTAAGCGGAATAGTTTTGATAAGGTCTGTAAAATTTTGCAATTGCCGCGGAACGCGCCCGAAAGAGGGGCGGGCGGTAGTCTTCATACAAAATAGCAAATTTTAAAAGATTTTTGCAAAACGGGGCAAAAACGGTTGACAAAAACGTGAGTTTTCTAATAGAATAAAAAAGCTCAGCAAAAGCGGTTTATGTTATCGCGGGGTAGAGCAGCCAGGTAGCTCGTCGGGCTCATAACCCGGAGGTCGCGAGGTTCGAATCCCGCCCCCGCAACCAAATTCCGCCCTCAGGGCGGATTTTACGGCGACGTAGCTTAGTTGGTCTATAGCGGCCGGTTCATACCCGGCAGGTCGGCGGTTCGAATCCACCCGTCGCTACCAAGGACGAATAATTCCGTTTTTACGGTCAGAATATCGGCGCGCCGCCGCCCGCAACCTGCAAATGCGGCGCAAAGCGTTTAAAGCGTTGTTGCCGCTCGCTTATGCGGCGGAAAGCTGAAAAGACTTGTAGCCAGCAAATGGGGCAAGTTGAAAAGGCAAAATTTTATACGGCCCGTTGGTCAAGCGGTTAAGACATCACCCTTTCACGGTGGTATCGTGGGTTCGATTCCCGCACGGGTCACCAAGTCTTAACAAAGTCGAACCCTCATTGAGTTGAGGGAGCGGCTTTGTTTTTTTATGCCGTTAAGCCGTACAGAATTGCCCTGTACGGCATTTCATTATTTGTTTTCGGTGTTGCTCTCGTCGGGGATTTACAAGGCTTAAAAACGCTTTAAACTGCCTATCTTTTTAAGCGGCGGTTTATGCCGCAAAAGCCGCTTGACATGAGAAAGGGGTGTGTTAGGCTATCTATTGCCAACGGCAAAACAAAAGCCCCTTGGGGCGGTTGTGGCTTGGCTCT
>CANREX010000127.1 GCA_947629735.1 uncultured Clostridia bacterium | reverse complement strand
TACCTCGAACAGATAGTTCCGCTTCTGACTTCGTGCGGCATTTTGCGCGCCAACAAGGGCTATCAGGGCGGCTATCGGCTCGCGGCGGAAGCGGGGGAGATAACCTGCGCGCAGGTGCTCAAAGTGACGGAAGGCGGGCTCGCTTGCGTAGCTTGCCTTGAAGAGGGCGCGCCCCCTTGTCCGCGCAGCGCTTCCTGCCCGACTCTTCCGCTGTGGAAGGGGCTGGATAAGGTTGTGGAAGATTACCTTTCGGGCGTAACCATACGCGATTTGTGCGAAAACGCCGAAAGTCTCCCCGGCGATTACAATATCTGAAAACGCCCGAATATTTCGCAAAAACAAGCAAAAATTTAATAAAAAACGATATTTTTACATAAAGACGCGCCCGCGGCCTTTATACCGCGGGCGTGTCTTTATGTATTTTGAAGTTTTTTCCTTAATTATTGGAAGAGAGGAGTGGAGAGATATCTGTCGCCCGTGTCGGGGAATATGACGACGATATTTTTGCCCTCGTTTTCCTTGCGCTTCGCTATTTGCGTCGCCGCCCAGAGCGCCGCGCCCGAGGAAATCCCCACCAAAACGCCTTCGTTTATCCCTATCTGCTTGCCCGTCGCGAACGCGTCGTCGTTCTCAACGGCAATTATTTCGTCAACTATCGAAAGATCGAGCGTTTGCGGCACAAATCCCGCGCCGATGCCCTGAATTTTGTGCGGTCCTGCAACGCCTTTCGAGAGCACGGGAGAGGAGGCGGGCTCAACCGCAACCACCTTGATTGCGGGGTTTTTGGACTTCAAATATCCGCCCACGCCCGAAATTGTGCCGCCCGTGCCTACGCCCGCGACGATAAAATCTACTTTGCCGTCCGTATCTTTCCATATCTCGGGACCCGTCGTCGCGGCGTGTACAGCGGGGTTTGCGGGGTTTACGAACTGTCCGGGGATAAAACTTCCCTTAATCTGCGCGGCGAGCTCGTCAGCCTTTTCGATAGCGCCCTTCATGCCCTTCGCGCCGTCCGTCAGGACGAGTTCCGCCCCGTACGCCTTTAAAAGATTTCTCCTTTCCACGCTCATCGTCTCGGGCATGGTGAGTATTATCCGATACCCCCTGCTCGCCGCAATCGAAGCGAGCCCTATGCCCGTATTGCCCGAGGTGGGCTCGATGATTACAGAGCCCTTTTTCAACAGCCCTTTTTGTTCGGCGTCTTCTATCATAGCCTTCGCGATTCTGTCCTTTACAGAGCCCGCGGGGTTGAAGTATTCAAGTTTTGCGATAATTTTCGCTTTGAGATTTTTCGCCTTTTCGTAATTTGTCAGCTCCAAAAGGGGAGTGCCCCCGATGAGCTCGGCGACCGACTTGTAAACAGCCATTTTTTAATACCTCCGAATATTTCCTACAAAACCTACTGAATTAGTATGTTTTATAGTATTATACTTCCGCAAAGCCGTAATGTCAACAATATGAAGCGGGAATTTTCTATTTTTTTCGAAAAATTTTTTTGTTTTTTCATATCCGCGCCGCCTGTGGACGTCTGCAAAGCCAAATCGGCGACTTTATTTGTCAATTTGCGCGCTTATTTTACAATTTCCGACAAGTAAAAGCCTTTATAATACAGCTCACGATGCAAGTTTACGCGGAGTACGCATTACTTGAAAACTTCTGTATGGACTTCGCTCTGCTCTTCTGCGCAAAGGCGGTCACAAAAAACGCCTGCGGATATCGCCGTATCGCGTTTGCCGCGCTTTTGGGAGCGTGTTTCGCCGTAATCTATCCGCTTTTCGGGCTGAATACGGCGTGGGGGTTAGTCGTAAAGATACTTTCGGGCGGAGCGATTTGCGCCGTGGCGGGCAAATACACCCGCTTTTTCGGGTACGTGAAGTTTGCCGCGGTGTTCGCGGCGGCGACGTTTTTGCTCGGCGGCGCGCTTATCGCGCTCTTTTCGCTCACGGGCGCGCAGTATGAAAGCGGCAACGGCTACATACTTTCGTCTATTCCGATAGGCATACCGTTATTTTGCGCCGTCGTGCTCGCGATAGTCATAAAATCGGTCGCGAAAAAGCTGAAAGGCAGGGTGCGCGGCGAGTACATGTGCACGGTGCGCGTGGGCGAGAGGGAAGTCAACTGCGCGGGCTTTTACGACAGCGGCAACAAGGTGTATTGCGGCGGCAGACCCGTCAGCATAATTCCCGCCTTTGCCGCGGAAAAGCTGGTGGACGTCAACGGAATAAAAACCTTCGTAGACATACATACTGTGACGGGAAAGGGCAAAATAGCCGTATTTTCGGCAGACAGCCTGATACTTCGGGAGGGGGAGAACGAAAGAGAACTGCGCGGAGTGAGCTTCGGCGTTTCGCCCCGCCGCATAACCAAAATTGTGCTGAATTCCGATTTGTCGGAAATCAACTGAGCTTGCAATAAATTCGGCTTTAAGTTTGTTTGAAGTCAACTTAATTTGCAAATTATCCGCAGCTTTTTAAAAAAGTATTTGAAAACGCAGATTGTCATAACACGGAGGAGACGATGTTTGATAAAATAAAAGCCTTGCTTCGCTCGCTTTTCGGGCTGAACACCCTCGACTACATATGCGGCACGGAAGCCCTGCCGCTGCCATTTTCTTCCGAAGAGGAGAAGGACAAACTCGCGCAGATGGAAGAGGGCGACGAGAGGGCGAAAGCCGAACTTGTCGAGCACAACCTGCGGCTCGTCGTATACATAGCCAAGAAGTTCGAAGGCTCGGGCGCGGACGGCGACGACCTCGTCTCCGTAGGCACGATAGGACTTATAAAGGCGATAGATTCGTTCCGCAGCGACAAGAACATAAAGCTCGCCACGTACGCTTCCCGCTGCATAGAAAACGAAATTTTGATGTATCTGCGCAGACTTTCGAGGGTGCGGCAGGAAGTGCCGTTCGACGAGCCGCTCAACACCGATTGGGAGGGCAACAAACTGCTTTTATCCGACGTCATGGGCACGGACGCCGACGCGGTCTATTCGGACATAGAGGGCGGCGTGGAGCGAGATCTTTTAAACAATTCTCTCGCGCGTTTAAGCCCGCGCGAACAGAAGATAATGCGCATGCGGTTCGGGCTGGACGGCGGGGAGGAGATGACCCAAAAGGACGTCGCCGACGCACTCGGCATATCCCAAAGTTACATATCGCGGCTTGAAAAAAAGATAATAACAAAGCTGAAAAAGGACATCTCCAAACTTATCTGAATTATCTCATTTAAACGCGAAAATATAACCGCAAGACCCCGTCGCGCAGCCGTAAAACGCGGCAAAACCGCAGAAAAAACGCAAAAATCAGCGAAAGCAAGCGCTTATCATAAGCGAAAGTACATAACATTGGAGGTGATTTGTTATGTACGAAAAGGTTGTGATTTGCGGCGTGGAGACGAGCGGACTTCCCAAACTTACGCAAAAGGAGCAGGAAGAGCTCATGCTCGCGATAAAGCGCGGCGACGAAAGCGCGCGGGAGAAGTTCATAATAGGCAATATGCGCCTCGTGCTCTCGCTCGTGCGCAGGTTCTGGGCGAAAAAGGCAAACGCGGACGACGTCTTTCAAGTGGGCTGCGTCGGGCTCATCAAGGCCATTGACAACTTCGATGTTTCGGTGGGCGTGAAGTTTTCCACATACGCCGTGCCCATGATTTTGGGCGAGATAAAGAGGTATCTGCGCGACGGGAACAGCCTGCGCGTGTCGCGCTCGATACGCGACGCGGCGTACAAGGTGCTTAAAGTGCGCGAAAAGCTCGAAGAGGAGAGCGAGGACGTCACTTACGACAAAATAGCGAGCGAAATGAACGTCGCCGTGTCGGAAGTCGCCTACGCTCTCGACGCCATATCAGACCCCGTCTCGCTGTACGAGCCCGTCTACAACAAGCAGGGCGACACGCTTCTTTTAATGGACCAGATATTCGACGTCAAGAACAACGACGAGGTGTGGACGGAAAAAGCCGCCCTGTACGAGGCGATGAAAAACTTGGGGGAAAGGGAGAGGTCCATTCTGTTT
>CANREX010000126.1 GCA_947629735.1 uncultured Clostridia bacterium | reverse complement strand
TTAAATTCCTCAATATAGCAAAATAGCCCGAACGTCTTTTTTATAGTAAAGAAGTTCAAGCTATTAAGACTTGGTGCGGATAACAGGAGTTGAACCTGCACGGTCGCCCACAGGAACCTGAAACCTGCGCGTCTGCCAATTCCGCCATATCCGCATAAGCATTGAAATTATAATAAAAAGTTTTGTAGATGTCAAGCAAAATTCATTTATCGTTACAATGTAATCAAATTGCGGTAAAATTTTCCTTTTTGTGTAAAATTATCAAAATTTTCGACAAATTATCAAATTTTTAATTTGAAAATAATTTGATATGCCGTCCTTGCCCGCGTGGAATAATTTTGATATAATGTATAATGATAAATAGTGTGATTTAATCTGCGTTGATTAAATATTTAAGTATATAAAGGAGTTTTATATGCAATTCAAATTGACTTACGGCGTATGCGACAGCGTGGAAAAACTCGAAGAGGAGCTCAAAAGGGTAAGAAAAGCGCAACAAATCTACGCGACTTTCACCCAAGAGCAGGTCGATAAGATTTTTTCGGCGTGCGCTTCCGCCGCGGACAGAGCCCGTATTCCGCTTGCAAAAATGGCGGTTGAAGAGACGGGTATGGGCGTTGTCGAGGACAAAGTTATCAAAAATCACTATGCCGCGGAATACATTTACAACAAATACAGATATGCCCGTACGTGCGGCGTCATCGAAGAGGATAAGGCGTACGGAATAAGAAAAATAGCCGAGCCCATCGGGGTTATCAGCGCGGTAATTCCCACGACAAACCCCACGTCAACGGCGATATTCAAGACTTTGTTGTGCCTGAAAACGCGCAACGGCTGCATTATCAGCCCTCACCCGAGAGCCCGTCTTTCTACGATTGCCGCGGCAAAGGTGGTGTATGAAGCCGCCCTCGAAGCGGGCGCGCCCGAGGGTATTATAAGCTGGATAGACATCCCCTCGCTTGAAATGACGAACTACGTCATGGCGAATTCCGATACGATACTCGCGACCGGCGGACCGGGAATGGTGCGCGCGGCGTATTCGAGCGGCAAGCCCGCGATAGGCGTAGGCGCGGGCAATACCCCCGCGATAATCGACGAGAGCGCGGATATCCGCCTTGCAGTGAACTCGGTCATTCACTCCAAAACATTCGATAACGGCATGATTTGCGCTTCCGAACAGTCGGTTATAGTCAGCGATAAAATTTACGGCGACGTCAAGAGCGAATTCGAAAAGAGGGGCTGCTATTTCCTTAAAGGCGAAGAGCTCGACAAGGTCAGAAAGACGATAATCATAAACGGTGCGCTCAACGCGAAAATCGTCGGGCAGAGCGCGCACACGATAGCGGCTCTTGCGGGCGTGGAAGTCCCCGAGAGCGCAAAAATTTTGATAGGCGAAGTGCAGTCCGTGGAACTTTCGGAAGAGTTTGCGCACGAAAAACTTTCCCCCGTGCTCGCAATGTATAAGTCGGTATCGTTTGAGGACGCCGTAGCGAAAGCCGAAAGGTTGATAGCGGACGGCGGTTTCGGTCATACGTCGTCTATCTATCTCGACGCGGTGGCTTGCGGCGAAAAATTGGAATATTTCCAAAGCAAAATGAAAACCTGCCGCATTTTGGTCAATACCCCGTCGTCGCACGGCGGCATAGGCGATTTGTACAACTTCAAACTTTCGCCGTCGCTCACGCTCGGCTGCGGCTCTTGGGGCGGCAACTCCGTATCGGAAAACGTAAGCGTCAAGCACCTTCTCAATATCAAAACAGTAGCGGAAAGGAGAGAAAATATGTTGTGGTTCAGAGCTCCCCAGAAAGTCTATTTGAAGCGCGGCTGTCTGCCCGTTGCGCTCGATGAACTCAAAACCGTCATGGGCAAAAAGCGGGCGTTCATAGTCACCGACAACTTCCTGTACAAGAACGGCTTTACAAAGTGCATAACGGATAAATTGGAGGAGATGGGAATTCAGCACGCGACTTTCTCAGACGTCGAACCCGACCCCACGCTCGCATGCGCTAAGGCGGGCGCGCAGCAGATGAAGGCGTTCGAGCCCGACGCGATAATCGCGCTCGGCGGCGGGTCTGCCATGGACGCGGCTAAAATCATGTGGGTTCTATATGAACACCCCGAAGCCGATTTCATCGATATGGCTATGCGCTTTATGGATATAAGAAAGCGCATTTACACCTTCCCCAAAATGGGAGAAAAGGCATACTTTATCGCAATTCCCACGTCTGCGGGCACGGGCTCGGAAGTCACGCCTTTCGCCGTCATCACCGACGAGAAAACGGGAGTGAAATATCCGCTTGCAGACTACGAACTTCTTCCCAATATGGCGATAATCGATACCGATTTGCACATGTCCGCGCCCAAAGGGCTTACGGCGGCTTCGGGCATTGACGCGGTGACGCACGCGTTGGAGGCGATAGCTTCCATGATGGCGACAGACTACACCGACGGTCTCGCAAAACAAGCGCTTAAAGTTATATTCGAATATCTTCCCCGCGCATACGAAAACGGCGCGACCGATTACGAGGCGAGGGAGAAGATGGCGAACGCCGCTACTATGGCGGGTATGGCGTTTGCAAACGCGTTCCTCGGCGTGTGCCACTCAATGGCGCATAAGCTCGGCGCATTCTATCACCTGCCGCACGGCATTGCCAACGCGCTGCTTATTGACGAAGTCATTCGCTTCAACGCGCAGGAAGCGCCCGCAAAGATGGGCACGTTCAGTCAATACGCTTACCCTCATACGCTGAGAAGGTATGCGGAAGTCGCGGAGTTTTTGAACCTCGGCGGCAAGACGGACGAGCAAAAGGTCGAAAACCTCATAAAGGCGGTGGACGTCTTAAAGGAAAAGATAGGAATCAAAAAGACCATCAAGGAATACGGAGTGGACGAAAAGCAGTTCCTCGAACGCCTCGACGAGATGACGGAGCAGGCGTTTGACGATCAGTGCACGGGCGCAAATCCCCGCTATCCTTTAATGAGCGAGATAAAACAGATGTATCTCAACGCATATTACGGAAAAACAGATAAGGTAGGAAAATAAAATGACAACCAAGCAGTTTATCAAAAATCACCCCGGCAAACAGCTGTTCGTCAGCGACGAGGGCTTTGTAAAGGTGTTCGGCGACGAATACACCAAGGCGGGAATTTTAAACGAAGCGCTCAATCAGGCGAGGGTGGAAGAGACCGACCTCAACATACCCAAGATAAAGGCGATAGAGGTGGTCGACGGAAAATGGTCTATCGTAATGGACTATATAAGCGGAACTACGCTTTCCGAACTCATGAAAGCCAACCCCGAAAAGGAAGACGAATACCTCGAACTCTTCGTCGATTTGCAGCGTACGGTTTTAAGCAAACGCGTTCCCATGCTCAATAAGCTCAAAGACAAGATGAACGCGAGGATAAGCGCGGCTAAGCTCGACGCGACGACGAGGTACGACCTTCACACCCGCCTCGATTCCCTTCCCAAGCACTATAATCTCTGCCACGGCGACTTCCACCCGAGCAATATAATAATTACGTCGGATGGAACGCCCTATATTATAGATTGGGCTCATGCGACGCAGGGCAACGCATCCGCGGACGTGGCGACTACTTATCTGCTGTTCTACCTCGACGGGAAGGAAGCCCTCGCGGAAAAATATCTTCACCTTTACTGCAAGAAGAGCGACACGGCTATCCAATACGTTCAGAAGTGGATACCTATCGTCGCAGCTTCCCGCCTTACCAAGGCAAAGGAGAACGAGGACGCTTTCCTGCGCAGATGGATAGGCGTGGTGGACTATCAATAAATTTTTGTTAGCGTTAAGCCGCGGAAATTTTTCCGCGGCTGTTGACGTTATTGCGCGATAAGGATATCTTTCTTGTATAAGCGTAATTTTATTAAAGGCAACGTCTTTTCGGCTTGAATTTACGGCGAAAAACGTGGAAGTCACGCGCTTATAAATTTAAAATTTATAGCGTTGCAGCGCGCGGGATAAATTTTTTCAGTTATTTTCGATTTCTGTTAAATTGTCAACTGATTGCAACAAAAAAGTTTAAAAAAATTTACTGCATAGCAGTAATGTAAGCAGAAAATTCA
>CANREX010000125.1 GCA_947629735.1 uncultured Clostridia bacterium | reverse complement strand
CTTTGCTTTGCAACCGACGTAAAAAGCAAAGCCCTTGCCTGACGGCAAGGGCTTGCAAAATGCGTCGTGTATTTTTATATATCGGGGTCCCCACAAATCGCAGTTTAGCGAGATTTGTGGGGAAAAGGAGAGAAAGATAGAACCCGCCTAAAGGCGGGTTCTTCGAAACGCCGCTTTGCTATCTTAAACGTGGTCTCCAAAAATATGCGTAGCAGATTTTTGGAGAAAAGGAGCAACCGACGTAAAAAGCAAAGCCCTTGCCTGACGGCAAGGGCTTGCAAAACGTGTCGAGTATTTTATATATCGGGGTCCCCACAAATCGCAGTTTAGCGAGATTTGTGGGGAAAAGGAGCGGCAAGCGGCAAAAGGATAGAGCCCGCCGAAAGGCGGGCTCTTCGAAACGCCGCTTTGCCGCGACGTGGTGCCGCTGGTCGGGGTCGAACCGACACGGTATCGCTACCACTGGATTTTGAGTCCAGCGCGTCTGCCAATTCCACCACAGCGGCATATAGCCGATAAATTTTAAATTATCGCGTTTATCCGTAATGATTGACGTAAGATTGACACAAATTACCTATTGTGGTAAAATTATAAGAAAAGAAAGCGAGCTATAATATGCTTTAATGGTTTTGTAGATGTCAACTTATCTCAAATACGAATTACTTAAACATTATATAATAGCTTTAATTAAAAATCAAGTTTTTTAGGTCGGGAAAATCATTTTATGGACAAATTAGTGCTTATCGACGGCAACAGCCTGCTCAATCGCGCATACTACGCGACGCCCGTGTTCAGTACGGCTGACGGACAACCCACAAACGCAATCTTCGGGTTTATAAAACTCGTTTTTAAAATCGTCAACGACTTGAAGCCGCAATATATTATAGTCGCGTTCGATTTGAAAGCGCCCACGTTCAGGCACAAAATGTACGGCGAATACAAGGCAACGCGCAGCCCCATGCCGGAAGAGCTCGCCTCGCAGGTGCAGCCGCTCAAATCGCTGCTTTCCGCAATGGGTATTGCGACTTGCGAGATGGAAGGTTACGAAGCCGACGACATAATCGGCACTCTTTCCCGCAAATTCGGCGTGCACAGCTATATTTATACGGGCGACAGGGACAGCTTCCAGCTCGTCGATAATAACACCGACGTCTGCTTTACGAAGCGCGGCGTTAGCGACTTGCAAATACTCACCGCTGAAAATTTCAAACAGGAAATAGGGCTTGATCCTTCCGAAATAATCGATTTAAAGGCGTTGATGGGCGATAAATCTGACAACATTCCGGGCGTTTACGGCGTCGGGGAGAAGTCCGCCCGCACACTGCTGGAAACGTACGGAACGCTCGACGGTGTGTATGAGAACGTGGACGGGATCAAATCGGCATCGCTCAGGCAGAAACTGCGCGAGCACAAGGACGAGGCGTATCTGTCCTACGCGCTCGCCACGATAAAGTGCGACTGCGAAATAGACATTTCGCTCGAAAACTGCAAAGTTCCAACGACGTATTCGGAAGAGGTCAGGGAGCTTTTCACGCAGTTCGAATTCAAGACTTTTTTAGCCCTTGACATCTTCGAAGGTGGCAGCGGAAGCATGCAGACCGACATAGCCTATCCCGAACGGGAAAAGGTGGAAAGCGCGTACAAAATTTCCGCCGCGTTTGACTATGTCGGCGAATATTTCATCGATTTTCATGAGGATGTCTCCGAAATTTTCTGCAACGGCAAGCAGTATTCCGTGGTTGCGGGAGAGGGGCTCAGCGTTATAAACGCGCTTAAAAAGGTATTTGCCAACAGCGGAAATAAGGTCGTAATATACGATTTCAAGCAGTTTTTACATTGCGTTGGCGACGAAAATTTCGAAATAAATTGCGACGTCGAAGATTTGTCGGTGCTGAAATATCTCGCGGATTACTTCGATAAAAGTGCGGATTTGGCAGAACTTTGCAAGGTAAAGGGCGCAAACGCGGAGTTTTCCGCATTTCTCATGCGCAAATTCTACAACGAGTATTGCGAGATTTTGAAATCGGACGGCACGTGGAGCTTGTACAACGACATTGAAAAGCCGCTTATAAACGTTCTGTTCGACATGGAAAAGACGGGCGTCAAAGTGGATATGGCGCAGATAGATTCCCTCGGCAAAAATTACGCAGAAAAAATCGACGAGCTTCGGGAAAAAATTTACGACATGTGCGATTATAGGTTCAACCTCAATTCGCCGTCCAAGCTCGGCGAAGTCCTCTATGAAAAATTGGGCTTGAAGTTAGTCAAAAAGAGCAAGAGCGGCAAGTATTCCACCGGTGCGGACATTTTGGAAAAACTTGCGGAGGACAACGAAGTTGTCAGGCTGATTTTGACGTACAGGCAGTTCCAGAAGCTCTATTCGACGTATATCGAGGGCTTTAAACCGCTAATCGATTCGTCCGACAGCGTCGTTCACACGACTTACAATCAGACGGTGACGACGACGGGCAGGCTTTCGAGCGCAAACCCCAACTTGCAGAATATCCCCGTGCGCGAAGAGGAAGGCAGGGAACTAAGGAAAGTTTTCGTGCCGCGGGAGGGCAACGTATTTATCGACGCGGACTACACGCAGATAGAACTCAGGCTTTTAGCGCATTTTTCGGGTTGTAAGGAGCTTATCGAGGCTTATTCCAAGGACGAGGACATTCACGCCGTCACGGCTTCGCAAGTGTTCGGCGTGGCGCGCGAAGACGTCACTCCCAAGATGCGCAGGGAGGCAAAGGCGGTAAATTTCGGGATAATTTACGGGATAAGCGAGTTCGGGCTTGCGAAAAACCTGAATATCGACGTCAAAACCGCGAGGGAGTACATTGAAAAGTATTTTGCTCAGTACAGCGCGGTCAAGGAATACATGGAAAGCAACGTAGAATTTGCGCGCGCGAACGGCTATGTGGCGACGCTGACGGGGCGCAAACGCTATATCCGCGAGATAAATTCGACAAATTACAACTTGCGGCAGTTCGGCGAGAGGGCGGCGATGAATATGCCGTTGCAGGGGTCGAGCGCCGATATTATAAAGATTGCGATGGTAAACCTGTTCAACGCGTTGAAGCGTGAAAATATGAAAACCAAACTGATTTTGCAGGTGCACGATGAACTCGTCCTCGATTCGCCGAAAGATGAAGCGGACAAGGCTGCCAAGTTGCTGAGATACGAAATGGAAAACGCAGTGCAGTTGAAAGTGCCTTTGAAGGTGGAAGTCGCCATGGGGCGTAATTGGTATGAAGCAAAATAAATTGAAAGTTGCCGTGACGGGCGGCATAGGCAGCGGGAAATCTACCGTCTGCAAAATTATAGAGGAAGAGGGCTACAAGGTTTATTCTTGCGACAAGACCTATTCCGAGCTTTTCGAAAGCGGTTATTTCACCGAAGATTTCGTCAAGGCGTTCGGGAGCGGTGTGCTTGACGGCGACGGCAAATTGAGCCGAGAGAATATTTCCGTGATTGTCTTTTCGGATAGAGAAAAATTAAAGGAACTTGACAAAATAACTCACCCCGCAATTTTCAAAGAGATGTTTTTAAAATCGGAAAAGAGCGGGGAGAGTATAAGTTTTTATGAAGTGCCGTTGCTTTTCGAGGGCGGCTACGAAAGTTTGTTCGATAGGGTAATTGTAGTAACGCGACCCGAAACGGAAAGAATCAAAAGCGTAATGCAGAGGGACAATTTAAGCGAAAGCGACGTCACCGCGCGCCTAAAAAACCAGATAAATTATAAAAACAAGGGTTTATCAGAGTATTATGTCATACATAATGACGGTAAAATCGACGATTTGAAGTCAAAAATAACAAATATTTTGATTGCGATAGAAAAAGAGGCAAATAGCGGCTAAATTAAAATTTTTTTGAAAATTAAGCGATTTAAACTTATTTTAGCTTGACTTATTTATTCCGATATTATAGAATAACAATGCTTTGTGAAAGCATAATTTAATTTTGCACTCATGGCGGAATTGGCAGACGCGCAAGACTAAGGATCTTGTGGGTAACTCCATGCAGGTTCAACTCCTGTTGAGTGCACCAAGTCAGTATAATCCGAACCAAATACTCGTAACGAGTGAATGGTTCGGATTTACTTTTATAATTTAGC
>CANREX010000124.1 GCA_947629735.1 uncultured Clostridia bacterium | reverse complement strand
GGCAAGCCTCTTTGCGACGGGCGCAAGCGTGAGCTTTTTGGGCTCGTCCTTTTTCGCCTTCGCGATGATGTCCTCTTTGGTCGCCTCGCCGCTTTCAACCTTTTTGAGGTCTTTTTTGTTCAGCTTGACTTCCTCCGAGAATATCGAGTGGGGCTTGCCCATGTGCGAGCAGAGCGTTACTTTCGCGCCCGCGTCGAGCAGATATTTGATTGTGGGCAGCGCGCCGATGATTCTGTTTTCGTCGGTGATGACGCCGTCCTTCATGGGCACGTTGAAATCGCACCTTACGAGCACTTTTTTGCCTTTGAGGTCTTTGAGGTCTTTTACAGACATTTTGTTCATAAACTTAACCCAGCTCCTTAAAAAATAAAATTTTATTTCCTTAGATATTATAAAAAATCGCGCGCACAAAGTCAATCGAAATGGGGATATATTTATTGCAAGCTGCCGCTTTGGCTGTCGCTGGGCTACCGCTAAACGCATATAAGCGTCTCATAACTTTGTCAAGCTCCTCGCCGTCTTGGTCATTTACTTCATTGTAAACTCCCTGCGGTCGGTGCTCGCTTTTCTCGTTCTGTTTGCTTCTCTGCGTTTATAGACTTCGTAATTGCAGCTACCGCAATTTTTTAATAAAGTGCCGCGTTTTTAAAATGCTGTCATTCCGAGCGATTAAGAACGCGCAGCGTTCGATAGAGTCGAGGAATTCCCTCGTGGTGGTAGGGAGTAACGGTGAAACGGCTTATTCGCATTGTCATTCCGAGCTTGCCGAGGAATCCGGCTGGGGTATTTCGCATAGGAAATTTCTAAGCGCAATGAAATACCGGATTCTTCGACTTCGCTTACGCTTCGCTTTGTGAAAATATTTGCTTAGTCGCAAAAATTTTCTACAAACCATCGGGCTGTCGCCCTCGGGCAGAATGACAGTAAAAAATAATAATCGCCTCACTATGCTTTGTGAAAATATTTGCTTAATCGCAAATTTTCTACAAACCATCGGGCTGTCGTCCTCGGGCAGAATGACAGTGTGGGGGCTGCCGCCATCGGACAGTAGACAGAAAATAATAATAATTGTTCACTACGCTTTGTCGGCGCATTTCCAACGTTTTGTTAGCGCTTTGCAGGCACTTTTTCCAACGCTATTTCTGCGCTTTTTCCGACGTTTTGTCGGCAGTTTTACCAAGGTTTTATTTTTGTACAAATTGCAGTAAATCATTGTACAAATTTATTTAAAAGTGTTATAATGGTGGCGTAAATTAAAATCGGGGAGTATTTTTATGAAAATCTGCGTGGTCGGGCTGGGCTTGATCGGCGGTTCGGTCTGCCTCTCGCTTAAAGGGAGCGGGCGGAAAGTCGACGGCTTCGATATAAGCGAAAACGTCATGCGCTATGCAAAAAAGCGGGGCGTCATAAATTCCCCCGCGCATGATTTTTCGCGCTACGACGTGGTGTTTGTCGCGCTTCCCGTTCACGCTACGCTCGATTTCATTCTTCAAACGCGCTTTTCAAGCGGCGCAATCGTATGCGATTTGTGCGGCGTGAAAAAGTTTATCGAGGACGGCGTATATGCCGCCCGCCGCGACATAAAATATATAGGCGCGCACCCCATGGCGGGCAAGGAAGTTTCGGGCATAGAAAACGCCTGCGCGGACCTCTTCAAGGGCGCGAATATCGTGATTACCCGCGGCATATATACCGACGAAAGCTCGGTTGACATCATCAAAACCCTCGCGGCGGAGATGGGCTTTGCGCGCGCGGTGGAGTGCTCTGCGGACGTCCACGACAGAAAAATCGCGTACACGTCGCAGCTGGCGCACATCGTCTCCAACAGCTATGTTAAGGACGGGGAGATTTCCGCCTGCCTCGGCTTCACGGGCGGCAGCTTTCAGGACATGACCCGCATTGCGGGCGTGGACGAGAAAATCTGGGCTGACCTCTACCTTGCCAATTACGAAAACGTGCGCGACAAGTGCGGAAACCTCATTCGCTCGCTTTCCGACTTTATCGCCGCGCTCGACGACGCCAAACAATGCGGCAGCGCGGTCCTTGCAAACTATCTTTCCGTGGGCGCGACGGCTTTCCGCGAAGGCAAGGCGTCCGAATTTTCGGGCGAGGGCATAACCGTGCACAAGCTCGGCTCGGGAGAGGAAAAGTGAAATTCCTGCTCGAAATCTTTGATATGAGCGATTGCCCCGCAAACGACGGCGCAGCGGAGAGTGCAAACGGGGGCGCGGAAAATAAAGGCGGCGCAGCGGATGGCGCAAACGAGGGCGCGGAAAGTTCAATCAAGGTCATAGCCGAGGGCGGGTTTTGCGGCGGCGCGCTGAGGTTGTCATATCTATTCGACGGCGCGCGTTACAGCATGAAGTTAGACGGGGAAAGTATAGAACACGTCCGCAGCGGCGATACTTGTATGAGCCTCGTTTTCAAGGCGGGGGAGCGCACCCTTTGCAGCATTTCCGACGGCGTTCGGCGGGGAGGATTTTACATTTTCACCCGCTCGCTCGACGTTGAATTTTCGGACGGCGGCGCACGCGCTTTGATAGAATATTTCGCCGCGGATATGGGCGGGGTCACCGTCAAAAAAATTTCCGCCCGCGCGATAAAATAAAGTGCAAGCGCAAATCAAATAACTTGCCCGCGCAAATCCATTATTAAGCGCAAATCAAATAAATTGTCGGCGCGCTCAAAAAATTTCAAAATCAAATCTTTGCCTAACTTTTCTTTGCCGAACTTTGCTCAAATTTTTCAGTCGGCATTCCCGAAAATTTTCAAATCACGCAATCAAAAAATCTGTCGGAAAACGTTTATATATAAGGAAAAAATTATATGGAAATTACATATCTCGGACATTCGTCGTTCGCCATTTGCTCGGCGGCGGGCGCGGTGGTTGTCACCGACCCGTACGATAGCTCGATAGGCTTTGCAATGCCGCGTATCCGCGCGGACGCAGTCACGCTTTCCCATCGCCACTACGACCACGGCAACGTCGCGGCGGTCGGGGGCAAACCCGTCGTGATAGATGGCGTGGGGGACTTCCACGCGGGCGACATTTCGATTTTCGGCACGGCAAGCTTTCACGATAATTTCGGCGGCGCGCGGCGCGGGCAGAACGTCATCTACAAGTTCTGCGCGGACGGCGTAACTATCTGCCACCTCGGCGACCTCGGCGAGGATTTTTCGGAGGCGCGCTCGAAGTCTGTCGGCAAGGTAAACGTGCTAATGATACCTGTCGGCGGCACGTACACGATAGACGGCGCAACGGCGGCAAAATACGTCGAAAGCATTAAGCCCGACGTCGTCATACCTATGCACTACAAGGTTGAAAAACTCACGCTGGATATCTCAACGGTAGACGGATTTTTGAAATGTTCGTCGGGCGCGGAGATAGTGCGCGGAGTCAATAAATTGAGGCTTTCACCCGAGGATATGTCGGGGTCTACGCGAAAAATAATCATAATGGAGAGGTAATATGGACGAGTTATCCACAACGCTCAAAGACAAGTTGCAAAGCTGCGGAATACATTCGCTCAGGCAGATAGGCAGGGCGGTCGGCGTGCACGAGCCCACGCAGAAAAAGAAAGAAGAATTGATACAGGACATCATGTCTATCGCCCTCGCAAAGGCTCAGCCCTGCGAGCGGACGACGCGCGGCGCGCCGCCCAAATCGTACGACTACGACAGGGAAATAGTGGACGAAATAGAGCGGTGCAGGCAGCATTACGGCGAAGTTTCAAGGGAGCGGGAAAAGGACGATAGTGTGCTCGAACTCAACTCCGAGGGGGCTCAGGACGAGGAAAAGACCTGTTCGGGCGTGCTTGAATTTGCCGATAAATTCTGCTTTCTTCGCACCAACAACATGCAGATATCCTCTTACGGCGACGTGTTCGTACATAACTCGTTCGTCAAGCGCTACCGCCTGCGCACGGGCGACTTTATCGTGTGCAAGGCAAAGCAGCGCAAGGAAGGGGAGTGCCTCGGCGCGACGTTCATCGTCAGCGTAAACGGCAGACCTCCCGAGAGCATGCGCGCGGTGCATTTCGATTCCCTTACCCCCTGCTATCCCGAAAAGCGTTGCACCCTCGAACGTCGCGGCTGTTCAATAACCGAGAGGGTCATCGACCTGTTTTCGCC